>NZ_QTKI01000052.1:0-17992 GCF_010820945.1 Rhodopseudomonas sp. BR0C11 | reverse complement strand
GCCGGCGCTGCGGGTCGCCGACCGGAAGGCCGCACAGGGCAAGGCCCCGGTGTCCGCCTATCGGTTCGACTGGCGATCTCCGGCGCGCGACGGCGTGCTGGGCTCGCCGCACACCGCCGAGGTTCCGTTCATTTTGGGGACGCTCGATGCCGCCGCGCCGCTGATCGGCGACAGCCAGGACCGCTTGAATGTGCGGGATCGGATCGGCGAGATCTGGACGAGCTTTGCACGCAGCGGACGTCCCACCACCACGGCGATCGCGGAGTGGAATCCATATCGGGGCGAAGAGCGCACCGCGGCGCTGATCGGCGGCTCTTGGCGCACGGTCGACGATCATGCCAAGGCGCGACGGGCGGCGTTCGCCGACATCGCGCCTTACGAATACAGCCGCCCCGTGACCTTCACGCGGGATTAGCAACGGCACCCCGATAGCTGGAGAATCCTGTCATGTTTCAGCATGTGCGACGGACAACCTCGGTTGGCGCTGCGCTCGCGGTCGTCCTTGCTCTGGTGTCGAGCGCCGCAACGGCCGGGCCGACGCTGGACCGCATCAAATCCCGAGGGGTGATCAAGGTCGGCGTCGGAACGACGCCTGGCTATTTCGCGCCGGATTCGAATGGCCGCTGGCAAGGCTTCTTCGTCGACTTCGGCCGGGCGCTGGCTGTCACCGTGTTCGGAGATCCCGACAAGGTGCAGTTTACCAGTTCGTCGCCGCAGCAGCGTCTCCCGGCGCTTCAATCGGGCGAGTTCGACGTGCTGCTGCCTGGCGTCACCGTCACCATCACGCGTGCGTTCAAGCTCGGCTTTCATTTCGGTCCGACCATCTTCTACGACGGCCAGGGCATCCTGGTGCGCAAGGACCTCGGCGTGACCTCGGCGTCGCAACTCGACGGCGCGACAATCGGAATCCAAAGCGGCACCACCGGCGAATTGAACATCGCCGACTATTTCCGCAAGCACCGGCACAAATTCACGCCGGTGACGATCGAGGACACCAGCGAATTCATTGCGGCTCTCGACTCGGGTCGCGTCGACGGCCTGACCCAGGATGCTTCCGACCTCGCGGCCAAGCAGACCCAGCTGAAGAAGCCGGGCGACTACGTGATTCTGCCGGAGCGGTTGTCGAAGGAGCCGCTGGCGCCGGCGGTTGCAGGCGGTGACGATCGCTGGCTCGAGATCGTCACCTGGACGGTCAACGCCACGATCCAGGCCGAGGAGTGGGGGATCACGTCGAAGAACGTCGACGACTTCCTCAAGTCCGACGATCCGTCGATCCGGCGGTTCCTCGGCGTCGATCCGTCGCTCGCCGAGTCGATCGGGCTCGATCCGAAATGGGCCTATACGATCATCAAGACGGTCGGCAATTACGGCGAGATCTTCGATCGGCACCTCAAACCGCTCGGCTGGGAGCGCGGCTACAATCGGCTGTGGACCCAGGGCGGCTTGTTGTACTCGCCGTCGTTCCGCTGATGTAACGCGCGGCGGTCGCCGTGTCTGCGCTCGAACGCCCCCGGCGCCGCCCGCGAGCGTGGCTGTCGAATTCGCTCGGGCCGCGACTGGCGGTTCAACTCGCCGTGTTGGTCGCGGTCGTGGTCCTCGTCGCCGTTTTGGGATCGAACATCGCCGCCACCATGGCGAGGATCGGCCTGACGCCCGGATTTGACTTCCTGGAGCGCGCAGCCAATTTCGAAATCGGCGAGAGCGCGATCCCGTTCCGGGCCGGCGACAGCTACGCGCGTGCGATCGCCGTCGGCGTCCTTAACACCGCGAAGGTCGCGGTGGTGAGCTGCATACTCGCGACCGTGCTGGGTGTCGCGCTGGCGCTGATGCGGCTAGCAGGCCATCCGGTGCTGTCAGGTCTCGTCCGCTGGTCGATCGAGGTCGTGCGCAACACGCCGCTGCTGCTGCAACTGTTCTTCTGGATTGGGCTGGCCCACGCGCTGCCGCCGCCACGCCGCGCCGTGGTGTGGTTCGACTGTGTGTTCCTGACCAATCGCGGCGTCTATCTGCCGAGCGTCATTGTTGCCGAGGGATCGTGGATGGCGATCACGGCAATCGCGGCGATCCTGCTCGGCTGGCTGGCGTTGATGTGGCGGAGTCGAGCGCGCGGTCCGCTGGCGCCGCTACCGCTCGGTATGGTGGCAATGCTCGTGCTCGCGGTCGTGATTTACACCAGCGGCTTCCGGATTTCGCTGCACAGCCCGGCGGTGCAGGGATTCAATATTCAGGGTGGTACCAGCCTGACGCCGGAATTCGCCGCGTTGCTCGTCGGGCTGACGGTGAAGTTCGCTGCGATCTTCGCCGAAATCGTCCGCGCCGGCATCTTGTCGGTGCGGCGCGAGCAATGGGATGCCGCGCGAGCCCTCGGGCTGAGCGAATTGCAGATCATTCGGCTAGTGGTGTTGCCGCAGGCGCTCCGCGTGATCACGCCGCTGGCGACCTCGTGCTATCTCGACGTCATCAAGGATTCCAGCCTCGCGGTGGCGATCGGCTATCCGGACCTGATGAACATCACCAACACCACCGCCAACACGACCGGGCAGGCGCTCGAGGCACTGCTGATCGTGGTGGCACTGTATCTGGCCCTGAACCTGTCGGTCTCAGCGGTGATGAACCTCTACAATGCGCGCGTCGCGATGCGGGGAGGGCGGCCGGCTTGAACGCGTTCGAATTCCAGGAGACCCTATCGCAGCGACGCAGCTTCGACTGGCCGAAGCCGGTTGCAGCGCTGTTCGGCGGTTGGCGTCGCGCGCTTGTGACATTCGCTGTCTTGGTGCTGATCGTGTGGCTCGGGGTGCCACTGCTGCGTTGGCTGCTGCTCGACGCGACGTGGCAAGGCAGCTCGGCCGAGTGCGCGGCGCGGGGCGGCGCATGCTGGGCGTTCGTCGCCGCCAAGCTGCGGTTCTTCCTGTTCGCGTTCTATCCCGCCGATGGGCTGTGGCGCCCCGTCGTGGTGTGTGGGCTGCTGATCGCCCTGCTGCTCGCGAGCGCGATGCCGCGCCTGTGGAGCGCCCGCCTCGTCGTGGCGTGGCCGGTCGTGATCGGTGTCTGTCTGGCGCTGATGAGCGGCCTGCCGGGCGGAAGTGTGGTGTCCTCCAACCAATGGGGTGGGCTTCCGATCACGTTGCTGGTGTGGATGATCTGTTTCACCACGTCGGTGCCGATCGCCGTGCTGCTGTCGCTGGCGCGGCGGTCCCGGATGCGGGTCGTAAGCTGGCTCGCCATCGGTTACATCGAACTGATGCGGGCGATCCCGATGGTCGCCATCCTGTACTTCGCCACGTTGATTCTGCCGATGGCACTGCCGGGCAGCGTTCCGCTGGACAAGCTGCCGCGTGCGATCGTGATGGTCGCGCTATTCTGGACCGCCTACGTTGCCGAGGTCGTGCGCGGCGGCCTGCAGGCCGTGCCGAAGGGGCAGGAGGAAGCAGCGCTGGCACTTGGGTTGGGCTACTGGCGGGCGATGCGTCTCGTCGTGCTGCCGCAGGCGCTGAGGGCCGTCGTGCCCGGCCTGGTCAATCTCGGTATCGGCTTTCTGCTCGCGACGTCGCTGCTCGCGGTGATCGGGATCATGGACATTCTGAGCGCGGCGAAAGCTGCGGCGGCCGATCCGGAATGGCTCGGCTACTACAAGGAGTCTTTCCTGGTGGTGGCGTTCGTCTATTTCGTCATGGGCTATGGTGGCTCGCGCTACAGCCTCTGGCTGGAGCAGCGGCTCGGCTCATCCAACGGGCGCTGATCACTCCGGATCGGCTCCGCGATGCCGTTTCGCCTCATGGATCGAAGTATCACTGCCGGCGAACGCTTGCTGTGTCGGTAGTGAGACCAACCGTATCAGACTGGATCAATCGCTGCCGTTCTACTCGGCCAATCATCTCTCTATCTTGGTGCGGTACTCGAATGCGGGCGCGGATTTGATGAAGCGGTGGCGAGCACAAAACTGCTATCACAACTCGCCACGCGATATGAACATTGTATCGATTATGAGTGCAGTAGTTCCCGTGTTGCTATTTTTGTCGCCGTCTCGACAACCGGTGTGGCCGCCGGCATCATTGACGAGCGAATACGTTCGCGGTCGGGGAATAGCAACGAGTGAGCGGCGTTTTCTCGCTCTGATCCTACGCTGCCGCGAACTGGACTAATTCATTTGGTTGGTCACGGGGCCAACTCGATCCGATCGAGCGGAATTTTCGAATTTTTGTTTGAAGCATCGGAGGCGTTTGATGGCGCAATCGAAGAAGGTTGGCGGTCTGTCCCGGCGTCATTTGCTCAAGACGACCGGCGCCGCGGGGCTGGTCGTTTCGGCCGGCGCGTTGGCTGGAAAGATCTATTCGCCTGCGGTTGCTGCACCTGCACCCAAGATCCGCCTGGCCTGGACGGAGGTCGCAGCCTGCCATTCGCCACTCGGTTTCGGTGTGGCCAAGGGGCTCTATGCGAAGCACAATGTCGACGTCGAGCTGTTCTATCAGGGAGCCAGCGGGCAGACCCTGATCCAGGCTCTCGCGACCGGCAAGGCTGATGTCGGAGCGGGACTGATCGGCGATTGGCTCAAGCCTCTGGAGCAGGGCTTCGACGTCAAGCTGTTCGTCGGTTCGCACGGCGGCTGCCAGCGTCTGCTGGCCTCGCCGGCGTCGGGCATCAAGGACCTTGCCGGCGTCAAGGGCAAGACGATCGCCAGCTACGACGTCGTGTCGCCGCCGAAGGTCGCGTTCCAGGTTACGCTGGCGAAGGCTGGCATCGACCCGGAGAATGACGTGACGTGGAAGGTCGTTCCATTCGATCTGGTGGGCGAGGCGGTCAACCGCGGTGACGCCGACATTGCGGCTCATCTTGACCCGTGGGCGTTCTCGATCGAGAAAAAGTTCGGGCTCACCAAGATCGCAGACACCCAGACGGGCGTGTACGAAGGGCACACCTGCTGCGTGCTGGGCGCCAATGGCGCCTTCCTCAAGGCGAACAAAGACGCACTCCGCCGGTTGGCGATTGCCAACATCGAAGTGCACGACTACGTCGCGGATCATGCCGACGAAGCCGCGCAATGGTATCTGGACGCATTGAAGCCCGCGGGGCTGACGCATGCGGAACTGACCGAGATCCTCGGTTCGTTCGTCCTGCACAATCACCCGATAGGACAGCCGCTGGTTGATCAGATCCAGAAGAGTTCGGAGGATTTGAAGCTCGTCAAAGTCCTCGATTCCAGCACGGATCCCAAAGCCTTTGCCGAACGTGTGACCGTCAATCTGCTGGCTTGAGGGCGCAGTTATGACCGATGCCATTCAGGCCGCCGGGGACGAGGCGGTTGTCGGCCACGTCGCTGCGGTCAACGGCCTCTGGCGGGACGGGCTGCTCGCCGCCGCAGCTTGGCTCGCCGCTGCACTCGTCACAATCGGGCTACCCGACGTCGTCCCTTGGGGAAGTGCATCGCTGTTCGCGTGGATCACGGCCGGTGTCGCGGCGATATTCCTCACCCTGTCGGTCATCGTGCATCGGCTGGGACGTGCAGGGGAGGTGCTGGTCCACTACGGCCCATGGGTGATCGTCGTAGGCATTTGGCTGGCAGTCTGGGAACTGACGACAGCGAAGTTCGGTTGGCTGCCTAAGCCGTTCTTTTCGCCGCCTCACGGACTTCTCAATGTTTACGTCACCGACGGCTCGCGGCTGCTGATCTGCATCGGCTATACGCTTCGGCTTTGGGCCTTGGGATTCCTGTCGGGCATCATCGTCGGTTACGGAGTCGGGGTGGCCCTGGGATGGTCGCGGCGGTTTAGCTATTGGGGCATGCCGCTGCTGAAGCTGATCGGACCGGTCCCGGCCACTGCGTGGATTCCCTGCACCTTCTACTTCTTCCCCACGACGTTCGGCGCGAGCATCTTCATCGTGGCGCTGGCCTCCGGAATTCCGGTGGCGATCCTCACCGCATCGGGGGTGGGATCCGTGAACCGCGCCTATTACGATGTCGGCCGCATTCTCGGCGCGGACAGCCGCTATCTCATTCGCCGCGTCGCGATCCCGGCGGCAATGCCCCACGTCTTCGTGGGTCTGTTCATGGCGCTGTACTATTCCTTTGCGGTGTTGGTCGTTGCAGAGATGCTCGGCGCCAAATACGGGCTCGGCTGGTACATCCAATTCCAAACGGCCTATTCGGGATATGCCAATGTCTATGCCGCGCTGTTGATCATGGCGCTGCTCTGCGCCGGGATTATTCGTCTGCTGTTCGTGGTGCGGGATCGCCTGTTGAATTGGCAGGAGGGTTTCATCTGATGGCCGATCTTGTGCTGGTTCACTCCGCCTCTCCAAAGACGATCCCGGCTGACGTCGACAGCGACGGGATGGCGCTCGAGATCCGAGGTGTCAGCCACCGTTTCAATCTGTCTGGAACGAGCTTGCCGGTCCTCGACACGATCGATCTGGACGTCGCTCCTGGAGACTTCGTCGCGTTGCTCGGCCCCTCGGGCTGCGGAAAGTCGACATTGCTGCGCCTGATAGCCGGCCTAGAACCGCCGTCGAGCGGCACGATCTTCGCTGATGGTGAGCGCGTGACAGCGCCGGACCCATCCCGCAATCTGGTGTTTCAGGATCCGACCCTGTTCCCGTGGGCGAACGTGTGGACCAACGTGGCGACCGGGCTCGAAGCGAGAGGCGTTCTCAAGCTGCAGCGCTCCCGGGTCGCTGAAGCACTGGCACTCGTCGGCCTTGATGGCTTCGCAACGGCTTATCCGCATCAGCTATCCGGCGGCATGGCGCAACGGGCGTCCTTGGCACGCGCCTTGGTCAACGATCCGTCGCTGCTGCTGTTGGATGAACCGCTCGGCAAGCTCGACTCGCTCACGCGATTGACGTTGCAGGACGAGCTGGTGCGGCTGTGGCAAAAGAAGAGGTTCACCGCGATCCTGGTCACGCACGATGTCGAGGAGGCGCTGTTGCTGGCCTCCCGTATTCTGGTGTTCGGCGAAAGACCGGCTCGGATCAAAGCTGAATTTCTGTTCGACGAACCCTATCCCCGACACCGCGACGATCCGGTGCTGGTCGAGCTGCGCCGCCAAATTCTCAGTACGCTGGGTGTTGCGACGTGATCCGATGACCATGGTCGGCCGCGCATTGTTGGCGTTCGGAGCGTTGATGCTGGTCAGCGCAGTGGGATGGTGGTGGATCACGTTTGGCGATGTCGTAAGGTTCTCGTACTTGAGTGCCTCGGAGGCCGCAACCTGCCTCGTCGGCAACTCGTCGGTGTGCGAGCTCGCGCGTTCGCTCTGTCGCGCGTCGCATCCGTCAGTAGTTGCGAGCTATTGGTGGGGAACGTTCTGGATCGGCGTCGCGATGACGTCCGCCAGTCTCACGGCGACAACGCCACGTTCGCAATAGGCGGCGCGTGAGCAGTGCTGCTTGCGCAGCAGCTTCGACACCGCGTCGTAAGAATCGACGCAAGGGTCGTCAGCAGCAGATCTCGCGCAAAGCGGTTAGCACGTACCAATTGCAATCAACCGTAGTTGCAAATTCGCCTGTCCGCGTATTTCAGAGAACGATGCGGATGCGAGTTGGCGGACTATGAAAGCCAATCCTCGCAAGAATACGGTAATTCACACAGCTATGAGTTGTTAGTTGATGCCGTCGGCGACGCGATGATCGCGACGATCGAGGATGGCAGAAAGGAACTCGGATGAGAGTGTCGGGGACACGAGGCGCGCCTGTGGGGGAGGTCGTGTTGCTGACAGGTCTGGTGAAAGAAGGCGCGCGACCGGCAGCGTTGTCATCGGTTCCCGTTGGTCGTTCTAGTCAGGGCCGTGCCGTCTTTGAGCAGCGGTGCGACGTCGTCCGTCGTTGTGTTGGAGCGAGATCTGCTGTGCTGGAGCGTCTTGCATCGTGACCCAGACCGGCCAAAACTGCGCGGCCCAGGCAATGCGGATGGCCGCGACGGCACCGGCCTTTCCGGAGTTGGAAGGTCGACATCCTTGTTTCAGCACGACGGCCGAGGGGCACGCGCGCGCGGCGCGTCTCCATCTGCCGGTGAGTCCGGGGTGCAATATCGATTGCGCGTTCTGTATTCGTGACTTCAACCGGCGTGATCAGCGTCCCGGTGTCGCCACGCGTCTACTGGCGCCTCAGCAGGCGGTGGCCATTGTCGCGAGGGCGCTCGAGCTCTGCCCGTCCATCAACGTAGTCGGCATCGCCGGGCCTGGTGATCCGCTGGCGACGCCGCATGCGCTTCAGACGTTCGCGTTGGTCCGCGAGCGTTGGCCCGAGTTGGTCCTCTGTCTATCGACCAATGGTCTGATGCTGCCGGACCGCATCGATGAGATCGCGGCGCTCGGGATTTCGACACTGACGGTGACGGTCAACGCGGTCGATCCGCAGATCCAAGCGCAGGTGACGCCGAAGATCGCGTGGCAACGGAAGCGATTGAACGGCGTCGTCGCCGGCGAGCGACTGATCGCCAATCAATTCGAGGGGATTGCCCGCGCCGCCGCCCACGGTCTGACCGTCAAGGTCAACACCGTGCTGATTCCGACGGTCAACGACCATCACATCGAAGCCGTCGCCGAACGCGTCGCGGCGGCCGGCGCGAATCTCATCAACATCATTCCGCTGATCCCGCAGCACGGCTTCGCGCATCTGAAGCCGCCTGGAATGCTCATGCGATACGCGGCTCGGGTCGCAGCGGAGAAGTATCTGCGGGTGTTCACCCATTGCCAGCGGTGCAGGGCCGATGCCTGCGGCATTCCCGGCGTCAGCGATTACGCCCAGCAGCTCTATGGCCACGACATCGTCGCCGAACCGACCTTTTCGCACGGCTGAGGTCGATTTCTTCCTGACACAACCTGGAGACACGGCATATGGCGAAACAACTCAAGCAGATTGCGATCTACGGCAAGGGCGGCATCGGGAAATCGACCACGACGTCCAACATCAGTGCCGCGCTTGCAGAGGCCGGCTATAAAGTCATGCAGTTCGGCGCCGACCCGAAGGCGGACTCGACCAACACGCTCCGTGGCGGAGAGTACATTCCGTCGGTCCTCGATCTTCTGGCCGAGCGCCGCCGCGTGGATGCCTATGAGGCGATATTTCAAGGCTTCGGTGGGATCTATTGCGTCGAGGCCGGCGGCCCGCAACCGGGCGTCGGATGCGCAGGGCGGGGCATCATTACAGCCGTTGAACTGCTCAAGCAGCAACGGGTCTTCGAAGAGCTGGACCTGGACATCGTGATCTACGACGTGCTCGGCGACGTCGTGTGCGGCGGCTTCGCCGTGCCGGTGCGCGAAGGCATCGCCGAACATGTGTTCACGGTGTCGTCATCCGACTTCATGGCGATCTATGCGGCCAACAATCTGTTTCGTGGCATCGAGCGGTTCTCGAACTCCGGCGGTGCGCTGCTCGGCGGGATCATCGCCAACTCGATCAACACTGACTTCCAGCGCGAGGTGATCGATGACTTTGCGGCGCATACCGATACGCCAATCGTGCAGTACGTTCCGCGTTCGCTGACCGTGACTCAGGCTGAGCTCAGCGGGCGGACGACCATTGAGGCCGCGCCGCAATCAGCACAAGCCGACGTCTATCGGCAACTGGCGCGCCGGATTGCCGAACACACCGAGTCGAAGGTGCCGACGCCGCTGAATCCGCAGCAGCTTCGCGAATGGTCCGCGCGCTGGGCTGACCATCTGGTTGCTGCCGAACGGGCCGAGGCGGAGCGGCAGGTGGCCTGATCCCGGCTGTGGCGGCATTCGCGCGAGGGTGTCGCTGACTCTTCCCTCCAGCTTTAGAGGCGCAGAATGGTTCTGAATCTGAAGACATCGAGCGTCGAGACCCGCGAACAGCGGCTCGGCACCATCATCGGATGGGACGGTACCGCGTCGAAGCTGGCCGACGAGTCGGCGTTTTCGCGCGGCGATTGTGGCGGCTGCGGAACCAAGGCGCGACGGGTTTGCGAGCTTGAAGGGCCGTTTACCCAGGGTTCGGTCTGCAGCGAGCAAATGGTGGAGTGTCAGGCCGGCAATATCCGGGACGCCGTCCTGATCCAGCATTCGCCGATCGGCTGTGGGGCGGGGCAGGTGATCTATAATTCGATCTATCGCAACGGCCTGGCGATGCGTGGATTGCCGGTCCAGAACATTCGGTTCATCTCGACCAATCTGCGCGAACGCGACATGGTCTATGGCGGTGCCGAAAAGCTGGCCGAAGCGATCCGGCTGGCCGTCGAACGCCACCAACCCAAGGCGGTGTTCATCGCGACGTCCTGCGCCAGCGGCATCATCGGCGATGACATCGAGAGCGTTGCACGGACCGCCGAAGCCGAGTTCGGCATCCCGATCATCCCGCTGCATTGCGAAGGCTTCAAATCCAAGCACTGGTCGACCGGATTTGATGCGACCCAGCACGGCATTTTGCGGCAGATCGTGCGCCGCAACCCGGAGAAGCGCCAAGACGATCTGATCAACGTGATCAACCTGTGGGGCACAGACGTCTTCAGCCCGATGCTCGGCGAACTCGGCCTGCGTGTGAACTATGTGGTCGACATGGCGACGGTCGAGGAACTCGCGCAGATGTCGGAGGCGCGCGCAACCGTCAGCTTTTGTTACACGCTCGGCACCTATCTGGCGACGGCATTGGAGCAGGAGTTCGGCGTCGAGCAGATCAAGGCGCCACAACCCTACGGGTTTGCTGGGACGGATGCGTGGCTGCGTGAGCTTGCCCGTGTCACAGGCCGCGAGGCGCAAGCCGAAGATTACATCGCCAGCGAGCATGCACGGGTCAAGCCGCTGCTCGATGAGTTGCGGCCGAAACTGAAAGGCCTCAAGGGCTATGTGGCGACCGGCTCGGCCTATTCTCACGGTCTGATCGGGGTGCTTCGCGAGATCGGGGTGGAGGTGGATGGCTCCTTGGTGTTCCACCACGATCCGGTCTACGACAGCGAGGATCCCAGGCAGGACTCGCTCGGCCATCTGATCGAGAATTATGGCGACGTTCGCCACTTCACCGTGGGCAATCGTCAGCAGTACCAGTTCTACAATCTGCTTCAGCGGGTGAAGCCGGACTTCATTATCATCCGGCACAACGGGTTGGCGCCACTTGCCGCTCGCCTCGGAATTCCCGCCATTCCGCTCGGCGATGAGCACCATGCCTTGGGCTATCAAGGCATGGTGAACCTCGGGGAATCGATCCTCGCCGCGCTCCAGCATCGCAAATTCCATAAGGATATCGCGAGGCGGGTGAGCCTTCCATACAAACAATCCTGGCTGGCGCAGAAGGATCCGTTCGCGCTCGCGCGAGCCGCCTCGTAAAGGGACACATCATGGCTATCCTCGCCCTCAAGTCGCGACCGACGGAAATCACGCCCGATGCCGACAAGTCGGGTGCGATCGAATTGGTGCGCTATGTGTGCGCAATCGGCGCGATGCAGACCGCTGCGGCGATCCCCAGGGTGGTGCCCATCACGCATTGCGGGCCTGGCTGTGCTGACAAGCAGTACATGAACCTCACTTTCTACAATGGCTTCCAAGGCAGTGGTTATGGGGGTGGGCCGGTCGTTCCGAGCACCAATGCATCGCAGCGCGAGGTGATTTTCGGCGGCGCGGATCGTTTGCGCGAACTGATCGAATCTTCGCAGCTGGTTTTGGATGCCGATTTGTTCGTCGTGCTGACCGGCTGTATTCCGGACCTCGTCGGAGACGACGTCGGATCGGTGGTCCGTGATTTTCAGAAGCGGGGAGTCCCGATCGTTTATGCCGAGACCGGAGGGTTTCGCGGCAACAATTTCACCGGCCACGAGGCGGTGACGCACGCGATCATCGAACAGTATCTCGGTCCCTGGGACGGCGTGCGGGAGCGGGGGACGGTCAATCTCTGGTCGCTGCTGCCATATCAGAACACGTTCTGGCGCGGCGACCTCGAGGAGATCAAGCGGCTGCTGGAGGGTATTGGCCTGAACGTCAATGTGCTGTTTGGCCCGGATTCCGAGGGATTGAGCGAGTGGCGGAACATCCCGCGCGCGCAGTTCAATTTGGTGCTGTCGCCGTGGCTTGGATTGTCGACGGCTGAGCTGCTCGCTCGCCGGTACGAGCAGCCTTATCTGCACATTCCCGTCGTTCCGATCGGCGCGCGGGAGAGCGGCGCATTTTTGCGGAAGGTGGCCGCATTCGCCGGCATCTCGGCCGATGTGGTCGAGGCGTTCATCGCCAAGGAGGAGAAGCGATACTACAACTACATCGATGGATTTACCGATTTTTACTCAGAGTATTGGTGGGGCTTGCCGGCGCGCTTTGCGGTGATCGGTGACAGTGCCTACAATCTGGCGCTGACGAAATTCCTCGTGACGCAGCTTGGATTGATTCCGGCCAAGCAAATCGTCACCGAAGATCCGCCTGTTGAGCATCGCGAAGCAATTCAGGCTGAATTCCGTGCGATCGATGACGACGTCTCGGTCGACGTGGAGTTTGTCGAAGACAGCTACACCATTCACCAAGCGCTGAGGAATGCCGACTTCGGCCACAAGCCTCCGATCATCTTCGGAACCACTTGGGAGCGCGACCTGGTCAAGGAGATGAAAGGGTCATTGATTGAAGTCGGATTTCCTGCCTCCTATGAGGTCGTGTTGTCGAGGAGTTACGTCGGCTACCGCGGCGCTTTATCGCTCCTCGAACGCATCTACACCACTGTCGTCAGCCACAGCGCCTAGCGTCGGCGAACGTCGCGAGGTGGCTCCAAAGGAGCCTATGTCGTGACATGCCGCGGGGCCGTAGAAGCCCCTGCGCAAGCAGGGTCCGTCGCGTGTGATCGTCAAGCAGGACAGACCAGCGCGCATCGGAGGCGGGTGACCCGAGAATGCGGTGCTCGGCGCGCGCGGCGGCGCATGACTGGATGTCGGCTGTCCCAACGCTGGCGATAGCAGTAGAATAGACGGATCGCCTCCCGGCAAAATACAATCCGCCAGCACCGCCCCTTATCCGTCGATCACCGGAAACAATTGATATGACAACGACCGATGTCTCCTGGCCGAAATCTCTCTGGCATGCGGTGACCGGACCCGGACCAGAATTGCCGGCCTTACATGGCGCGGAGGAGGCCGATGTGGTGGTGATCGGCGGCGGCTTCAGTGGGCTGTCGACGGCGCTGCATCTGCGTGAGGCTGGCGTCGATGTCGCCGTCGTCGAGGCGGCGGAGCCCGGCTGGGGCGCATCCGGTCGCAACAATGGCCAGGTGATTCCGACGTTGTCGCGGCCTGACCCGGAGGACATCGTCGCCAAGCACGGTGCGGCCGGCGAGCGGCTGGTCGGGCTGATCCGCGACAGCGCGTCGATCCTGTTCGATGTCGCCAAACGCCACGGCGTCGACGCTGAGCAAGAGCAGAACGGCTGGGTGCAGCCGGTGCATTCGCCGGGCCGCATCAAGATCGCCGAGCGACGATTCCGGCAGTGGTCGAAGTTCGGCGCGCCGGTCGAGCTGCTGTCACGCGATCAAGTGCGCGACATGCTCGGTTCCGAAGCCTGGTTCGGCGGGTTCTGGAACAGGACCGGCGGCCACGTCAATCCGCTGGCGCTGGCGCGCGGACTAGCTCGTGCCGTGCTGGCGCAAGGTGGCCGTATCTTCGCGCGCTCGCCGGCGGTGAGCATCGAGCGGCGGGGCAATCGCTGGATCGTCAAGACGGCACAGGGCGAGATCAGCGGTCGGGCGCTGGTGGTCGCCAGCAACGCCTACACCGGCGAATTCTCCAAGACGTTGGCGCCGGCGATCGCCAGCGAGGTCATGCCGGTACGGTCGTGGCAGATGGCGACGCAGCCACTCAGCGACAATGTGCGCAAGACCATCATTCCGGGCCGCCAGGCGATGTCCGACACCCATGGCGAGTTGATCTTCGGACGGTTCGATGCGCGCAACCGCTTCGTCACCGGCGGCGCCATCATCCGGCCGTTCAACCAGGTCGCGACGCTGAAGGCGCGGGTCGGCAAGCGGCTGCAGAGGTTGTGGCCGCAGATCGGCGAGGTGCGGTTCGACTACGTCTGGAACGGCTTCATCGGCATGACGACGGACTACCTGCCACACATCCACCGCCTCGGTCCCAACGCCTACGGCTGGACTGGTTGCAACGGCCGCGGCGTGGCGTTGTCGGTCGCGCTCGGCCGCGAACTGTCCAAAGCCGTCCGCGGCGCGCCGGATGGCGAACTGGCGATGCCCTTCACCGAGCCGACGCCGATCCCCGCGAACGAACTGCTGCGTCCGTTCGCGCCGCTGATGATGGTGCTGTACCGGCACCGGGATGCCAAGGAGATCGGCTGACGAGGCGCGGACGAACCTGTTCTGCCGCGCCGGCCGATTACGTCTTTGCGCCGGCTTTGACTTCGTATCGGAAATCGCAACACGCGCCGCCCGACATCAGGGTGCTTGTGCGGGTCAGCTCGACGCGGGGATCGTAGCCTTCGATGAAACCGGCATCCCGGTTGCACGACAGCAGATGACCGATCTCGCCGAGACCCATCTCGCGATACATCTCGGCATAGCGGCAGCGATGCACGTCGTAGCTGAAGCCCTGATCGTCCGCGCGCAGGACCTCGACCTCCAGCGCGTCGTCCTGGGTCCACAGCCTTTGCAGCTCCGCGAAGCTGCGGATATCCGCTCCGCCCGGCACGCGGCTCGCAAAGTCGCGGCCGGCTTCGACCGCGGTCTTGGCAATGGCCTCGCCGATCAGCGATTGAGCGCGCTCCTTGCCGAGATGCGCACATAGCGTCTCGTAGATCGGCTTGATGACACCGGCCTCGATCCGACGGCGGGCGAGGATGCCGAGTTCCTGCTCCTCACTCATGATGAAGCCGCCTCCGCGACCGGCAGTCGCTGCAGCGCCTCGAGCAGCGCCGGACTCTCGGCGACGGCGCCGAACACGCCGCTTTTCTTGATCAGCAACTGGATTGCTGCCTCGTGCACCGCCTCGAAACAGGCGCCGGTGCCGTCCGCCAGCGTCAGGCAGTCGAAGCCGCGATCGAGCGCCTCGCGCACATTGGTGTGGATGCAGCAATCGGTGGTGAGCCCGGTCAGGATCAGGTTTGTGATACCGCGCTCCCGCAGATACTTCTCGATGCCGGTGAAGCCGAAGGCGCCGTAGGACGGCTTGTCGAACACCGGCTCTCCATCCTGCGGCGCGAGCTCCGGGATGATCTGCCAGCACTCGGCACCCTCGATCAGGTAGCGCCCCTTCGGCCCCTCGTCGCCGACCGCCACGCCCTTGCCGTCGATGCCGCGCCAGAGCCGATGCGGCTGGACGTCCGAAAGGTCGGGCTTGAAGGTCTCGCGGGTATGGATCACCGGCATGCCGACCGCGCGGCAGGCCCCCAGCACGCGGGCGATCACCGGGATCGGCCGCTGCAGGGCGGAGAGGTCGACTCGGTTCGCACCGCGTTCGCCGTCCTGCGCGGCGCGACCGATCAGCTTCGGGAGGGCAGCCGAAGTACGCAGGTTCGGCTCGGCGTCATCCCGCTGTTCGCCAGGGCCTGGCTGTTCCGTCACATCCGGGAGTTTCTGGATCGGAATCCGGATATCGATCTCAGCATCTCCTACACCCACCATCGCAACTACGTCAGCGATTCAGCGGATCTGTCGGTTCGGTTCGGCGAGGGCAGTTGGAAGGGCTACAAGGCTCATCGGATTTTATCCGGCGCAATCGCGCCGTATTGCAGCCGGGCGTTCCTGGCCCGACATCGGGAAGCGGCCACCGATCCGAAATTGCTGCAGAACTACGCGCTGATTCACGATCAGGACTTCGGCGGTTGGCAGCAATGGTGGGATCTGCACCACATTGAGGGCGAGCCCGGCACCGGGCTGTTGGTGGAGGACGGCAATCTCGCCTTGCAGGCGGCGCTGGATGGTCTGGGCATCGCTCTGCTGCGTCCCTCGCTCGTCGATGTCTTTGTCGACGAAGGAGGGCTGTCACGCCTCTTCGACCATCAGATTGAAGACGGCCGAGACTATTACCTCTGTCACCTCGTTGAGCAGCCGTTGTCGGAGGCAGAAGGGCGACTTGTCAGTTGGATCATCGATCGTTGTCGGCATTCTGGCTAGCGGCCCCCATCCACGTGGAGGTGGTGTCTGCCGGCAGGCGACGATCTGGTCCGTAGCTCGGCTAGGTCACTGCGTGGCAGCGCGCGAAATCTCCGCCAGGGATCGAGGCGAGCAGAGCTTGCGTGTAGGGGTGCTGCGGGGCGTTGAAGACGTCACCGGCGGGGCCGTGCTCGACGACAGCGCCGTCCTTCATCACGGCGACGAGGTCGCAGATCTGCGCGGCGACGCGGAGATCATGGGTGATGAAGATAATCGACAGCCCAAGTTGCTCGCGCAAGTCGGTCAGCAGCTTGAGAACCTGCGCCTGTACCGAAACGTCGAGCGCCGATACGGCTTCATCCGCGATCAGCACGTCGGGCTTCAGCGCCAGCGCGCGTGCGAGGCCGATCCGCTGGCGCTGACCGCCGGAAAATTCATGCGGCAACCGGTCGCCCGCGGCGGGGTCGAGCCCGACCAGCTCGAACAGTTTGCGCGCCTCGGCGATTGCCTGCTTGCGCGGCGTGCCGTGGATGATCGGGCCTTGCGCGACCAGTTCCTCGGCCTTGTGCCGCGGATTGAGCGAGGCGAACGGGTCCTGAAACACCATCTGCATGTGGCGCGTTTCGCGCCGCACCTGCTCGCGCGGCATCGTCGCCCAGTCACGGCCGTCCAGCAGGATCGAGCCCGCGTCTGGATCGAGCAGCCGGATAATGCAGCGCGCCAGCGTCGACTTGCCGGAGCCGCTCTCGCCAACGATGCCGAGGGTCGCTCCCTTCGGCAATTTCAGCGAGACGTTCTTGACCGCGTCGGTGACGCGCGCGCCGCGGCCGAGAAAGCCGCCGGTGCGGAACGTCTTCGATACGTTGTCGATGCTCAGGATCGTGTCGCTGCCGAACGGACGCGGAGGCGGGGCGGTCAGCGGCGGCACCGCCGCGATCAGTTGTCGCGTATAAGCATGCTGTGGCCGGTTCAGCACGTCGTCGGCCTTGCCCTGTTCGACGATGACGCCGTGCTGCATCACCACGACGCGATCGGCGATCTCGGCGACGACGCCGAAATCATGGGTGATGAACAGCACCGCAGTGTTGCGCCGGCTTTGGAGTTCGCGGATCAGAGTGAGGATCTGCGCTTGTGTGGTGACGTCGAGCGCAGTCGTTGGTTCGTCGGCGATCAGCAGCTTGGGATCGAGCGCCAGCGCCATCGCGATCATGGCGCGCTGGCGCTGGCCGCCGGAGAGCTCGTGTGGATACGCGCCGGCGGCACGCGCCGGATCGGGGATCCGCACGTCGGTCAGCAGCGCCAGCACCTTGGCCTTGATGTCACGCTTCGACAGATCGGTATGGATCGAGAACATCTCACCGATCTGATCACCGATGGTGCGCAGCGGATTGAGCGCGGTCATCGGCTCCTGAAACACCATGGCGATGCCTGCGCCGCGAACCTTGCGCATTTCCGCGGCGCTGGCCTGCGCAAGGTCACGCCCCTCGAACAGCACGCAGCCGCCATCGAGCGCGACGCCGCCGGGTAAGAGCTGCATCACGGCGTTCGCCATGATCGATTTGCCGGAGCCGGACTCGCCGACCACGCAAAGGATTTCGCCGGCGGCGATCGTCAGCGATGCTTCGCGCACCGCGTGCGACCGGTCGGCGCCGGCGGGCAGGCGGACGCTGAGTTGGTCGAGCGTGAGAACTGCGGGCGTGGTCATCGGCCCTTCAGCCTCGGGTTGAGCGCATCGTTGAGGCCCTGGCCGACCAGCGACACCGCCAGCACGGTGATCAAGATGGCAATGCCGGGGATCGCGGCGACGTACCATTGGACGCGCAACACGTCGCGGCCGAGCCCGATCAGATTGCCCCAGGAGGCGACATTCGGATCGGACAGCCGCAGGAAGGCCAGCGCGCTCTCGAGCAGGATCGCCACCGCCATCACCACGCTGGCATAGACCATCACCGGCGGCAGCGCGTTGGGCAGG
>NZ_QTKI01000518.1:0-2921 GCF_010820945.1 Rhodopseudomonas sp. BR0C11 | reverse complement strand
CTACGACGGCGGCATCGTCACCTGGATCGACAACTTGGCGAGCGAGCGCCCGTTCGGCAACGATCTCGATCCGACGCTCAATCTCGACGTGCTCGAAGTCAGCTTCCGCAATTGTGCGCGGTGGCGAATCGTCGAGACGCCTGCTCGGCTGGACACGGTGCGCCGCATCGTCGATTTCCAGCGCCGGCTGGTGGCAAGCGGCGCGTTCGCCGATCCGAAATCGCATGTGTATTACCTGCCAGAACTGTACTGCGCGTATTTCGGCCGCTGCTACGTCGCGTTCCGGGCGCTCGACGAAGCCGCCAAGCGTGCGATTGATCCCGACGGCGTGTTCGAGGCGATCCGGCTGCGCGTGCTGGCTTACGTGCAGGACGAACTGATCGCCAAGGAGATGAACGTTTTCGACGCCGCGCTGGCGTTGATCGCGCTCGGTCATCTCGGCGGCGATAGTCAGCACTTCGCGCCGGCGCTGCATTGCATCCTGAACCACCTCGGCGAAGGCGGCGGCCGCGCGCCGTTCAAGGCCTATGAGTGGAACAAGATGAAGACGCCGACCCGAATTCTAGTCGGCGGCCCCGAAGTGACCTCGGCGTTCGTGCTGATGGGGCTGGCTCTCGCCCGCAAGGCGCTGCTGCAGCAGGCCCACCACGCATGATCTTCGCGCGAAGTTGAAGCGAGGTGGTGCCGAGGCTCTGGCCGGGCCGCCCAAGATTCAGCACAATCGGCGAACCTGTTTGCCGGACGGGTGCCTGCCGGGAAGGTCGACGCATGCTCAAGCTGAACACATGGCTGTTGCCGCTTTTGCTCCTGCTGCTGCCGGTAACGGCCCAGGCGGCCGACGTCAGCGGCGTGCCAAAAATCCGCGACGGCGACCATGCGCTGATTGGGAAGACCCGCATCCGTCTCGCTGGCATCGACGCACCGGCGGTGGATCAGCTCTGTCTCAACCCGAAGGGCGACCGCTGGACCTGCGGCATCGCCGCGCGTGACGCGCTGGCCCAGCATACCGCCGGCAAGAGCTGGACCTGTCATGTCCTGCGCGTCGACAAAGGCGGCCGCTCGATCGCGAAATGCGAGGTCGACGGCGAAGATCTCGGACAATGGATGGTGAAGAACGGCTGGGCGCTGGCTTACGTGCAGTACTCCCACGCCTACGAGGCCGAAGAGAAAGCCGCCCTTGAGGCCAAGCTCGGGCTGTGGCAAGGCTCGTTCATCGCGCCGTGGGACTGGCGCGTTCGCAGCAACAAGACGCCGATCCTCGGCGCCACCAAGCCGCCGAAGGATGCCCGGCGAATCCTGCTCGCCTCGGCGTCCGGTCCGGTCGCACCGTCACCCGAATGCACCATCAAGGGCAACGTCAACAAATCCGGCGAGTGCATCTACCACAAGCCGACCAGCCGCTGGTACGCCCAGATCCGGATGAAGATCAGCAAGGGCACCCGCTGGTTCTGCTCGGTGGAAGAAGCCGAGGCCGCCGGCTGCCGCGAGACGCGGCGCTAGCCGCCGCAACAGACCGGGCTGCGGGGGCAGACCTTGAACCACACATCACATGATCCTTCGCGGCCGCAGCGGCCGCGCAAACGCCGGCTGCGGCGGGCGTGGCAACTTTCGCTGGTGTTGATCGGCTGCTACGCGATCCTCGCCTATCTGGCGCTGCCGATGTTCTGGACCCACTACGAACACCAGAGCAAACTCGCCGACATGCCGATGGTGACCCGCACCGCGCAGGGCATTCCCGGCGATCCGATCAATGTCGGGCTGATCGGCGATCAGAACGAGGTCGTCTGCTCGATCCTGGCGGCGAACTGGCACCCGGCCGATCAGATCACGCTGCGCTCGTCGATCGCGATCGCCGGCAGCGTACTGCTCGACCGTCCCTATCCGGACGCGCCGGTGTCGAGCCTGTACTACCTCGACCGCCGTGAGGATCTGGCATTCGAAAAGCCCGACGGACGCAGCGCCGACCGACGCAATCATGTGCGGCTGTGGAAGGTGCTCGACAGCGGCCAGGAAGGCCGCCCGGTCTGGCTCGGCAGCGCCACCTTCGACCGCGGCGTCGGTGTCAGCCATTACACCGGCGCGGTGACGCATCACATCGCACCCGACATCGACGCCGAGCGCGACCAATTCGCCGCTGATCTCGAAGCCGCAGCGATGGTCGATGCGAAATATCAGATCACCGGCGTCGGCCCGACCATCGCCGGCCGCAACGGCGAAGGCGATCTCTACTACACCGACGGAGAGGTCTGGATCCTTCGGCTGACCGAAGGCTGCAAGAAGCGCAACAGCCCGGCCGAGATTCTGCCGAGCCCGCTCGCGACTGAGATCAAAGATCAGATCTTCCGTACCGTCACCAACGCAATCGAGCCCGGCGCCAGCGCGCCTTGAAATCGATGCAGCGAGCCGGCATGGTCGCGGCATCTCTCACCACAGGGACAAGCATCATGGCCGTCAGCGCCGGACGGGAATTTTTGGCGATTCCCGGACCTACCACCATGCCCGACGAAGTGCTGCAGGCGATGCATCGCCCGGCGCTCGATATCTACTCGAAGGAGATGGTGGCGCTGAGCGAAGGCCTTCTCGCTGACCTCAGCCGGCTGTTTGCCACCAAGGGCAAGTCCTACATCTACATCGCCAACGGCCACGGCGCCTGGGAGGCGGTGATCAGCAACGTGCTGTCGCGTGGCGACAAGGTGCTGGTGCTGGAAAGCGGACGATTTGCGGTCGGCTGGGGCAACGCGGCCCGTGCGATGGGCTGCGACGTCGAGGTGCTGCAAGGCGACTGGCGCCGTGCGGTCCGCCCCGATGAGGTGGAAGCGCGGCTGCGCCGCGACACCGAACATGCGATCAAAGCGATCGTAGTGGTGCAGGTCGACACCGCCTCCAGCGCCCGTAACGATCTCGAAGCGATCGGCCGCGCC
>NZ_QTKI01000517.1:0-2924 GCF_010820945.1 Rhodopseudomonas sp. BR0C11 | reverse complement strand
GCGGTCTCGCCCCGATCACCGGCGGCCCGGAAAGCGCCTCGCGCGTCGGCATGTCGATCGTCGACGTCGCCACCGGCGCCACCGCGCATGCGGCAATCCTTGAGGCGCTGATCGGCCGCGGCCGCACCGGCCAGGGTGCTGACATCCGTATCTCGATGTTCGACGTGATGGCCGACTGGCTGACCGTGCCGCTGCTCAACGCCGAGGCCGGCAATCCGCCCAAGCGTCTCGGCCTCGCCCATCCGTCGATCGCGCCGTATGGCGTGTTCACCAGTAAGGACGGCAAGGACATCCTGATCTCGATCCAGAGCGAGCGCGAGTGGAAGAAGCTGTGCTCGGACGTGCTGCGCCAGCCTGACCTGCCGAACGATCCGCGGCTGTGCAACGGCGTCGAGCGGGTCAAGAACCGCGCCTACACCGATAAGATCGTGGCCGACATCTTCGGCTCGCTGACCCGCGACGATCTGCTCGAACATCTGGCCGCCGCCGACATTGCGTTCGCCGAAGTCAACGCGATGGAAGACCTGTCGCACCATCCGCATCTGCGCCGGATCGAAGTCGACACCCCGAACGGCAAGGTCAGCTATCCGGCGCCGGCAGCGATCTTCGTCGGCGACGAGCGCCGCTACGGCGCAGTGCCGGGCATCGGCGACAAGCGCAAGTAAGCGAGGACCAACATGACCGACGCGCGAGGCGCTTTCCGGGCCGCCGGTGATCGAGGCGAGACCGCTTTCGGCCTGGATCAACAGGTCATAGGCCTTGCGATGGGCGTAGGGGCCCTCGTCGCCGTAGCCCGAGATCGTGCAGATGATCAGTTTCGGGTAGTCCTTGCGCAGCCGCTCGCGCGCAAAGCCGAGCTTGTCCATCGAGCCGGGCTTGAGGTTCTGCAGCAAGACGTCGGCCGATGCGATCAGCTTTTCCAGCTCGGCGCGGCCTTCCTTGGTGGCGAGGTCGACCACCGCGGATTCCTTGCCGCGGTTGAGCCAGACGAAGTAGCTGCTCTGGCCTTTGGCGGCGGCGTCGTAGCCGCGGGCGAAATCGCCTTCGGGCCGTTCGATCTTGATGACGTGGGCGCCGGCATCGGCGAGCCGCGAGCTGCAATATGGCGCGGCAACCGCCTGTTCGACGGCGATGACGGTCAGTCCTTCGAGCGGAAGCATCCAATCAATCCTGCAATGGCTACGTCATTGCGAGGAGCGAAGCGACGAAGCAATCCAGGCTCGGTGCACTCGGCTCTGGATTGCTTCGCTTCGCTCGCAATGACGAAGGAGACGGTTCAAGCGAGGCAGCGGTTGCTGCCCGCGCCCTCAGTACGACCGCGGCATCCCGAGCACGTGCTCGGCGAGATGCGACAGGATCAGGTTGGTCGAGATCGGAGCGACCTGATACAGCCGGGTTTCGCGGAACTTGCGCTCAACGTCGTATTCCTCGGCGAAGCCGAAGCCGCCGTGGGTCTGGATGCAGGCGTTGGCCGCCTCGAACGACGCGTCGGCCGCGAGCATCTTGGCCATGTTGGCCTCGGCGCCGCAATCCATGCCGGCTTCGTACTTGCGGGTGGCTTCCTTCACCATCAGCTCGGCCGCGCGCATGTTGGCGTAGGCCTTGGCGATCGGGAACTGGATGCCCTGGTTCTGGCCGATCGGCCGGCCGAACACGGTGCGGTCCTTGGCGTAGGCGCTGGCCTTGGCGATGAACCACTTGGCGTCGCCGACGCACTCCGAGGCGATCAGGATGCGCTCGGCATTCATGCCGGAGAGGATGTAGCGGAAGCCCTTGCCCTCTTCGCCGATCAGATTCTCCTTCGGCACTTTCATGTCGGTGAAGAACACTTCGGTGGTGGCGTGGTTCATCATGGTGCGGATCGGGCGGATCTCGAGGCCATGGCCGCGCGCTTCGCGCATGTCGACCAGGAACACCGAGAGACCCTCGGTCTTCTTGGTCACCTGATCCTTCGGCGTGGTGCGCGCGAGCAGGATCATCAGGTCGGAATATTCCGCCCGGCTGGTCCAGATCTTCTGGCCGTTGACGATGTAGTCGCCGTTGGCGTCCTTCTTGGCGAAGGTCTTCAGCGAGGTGGTGTCGGTGCCCGAGGTCGGCTCGGTGACGCCGAACGCCTGCAGGCGGAGTGCACCGCTGGCGATCTTCGGCAGCCACTTGGCCTTCTGCTCGTCGCTGCCGTGCCGCAGCAGGGTGCCCATGGTGTACATCTGGGCGTGGCAGCCGCCGCCGTTGCAGCCGGCGCGCTGGATCTCTTCCAGGATCGCCGCCGCGGCCGACAGCTTCAGGCCGGCGCCGCCGTATTCCTCGGGGATCAGAACGGAAAGGTAACCGGCCTCCGTCAGGGCGTCGACGAAAGCCTTGGGATAGGCCATTTCGCGGTCGAGTTTGCGCCAGTACTCGCCGGGAAACTGCGCACACAGTTTGGCGACGGCGTCGCGGATGTCGTGGTATTCGTCCTGCTCCGCGGCATGGTGTTTCATCGGCTGCGTCTTCTTGTTGGTTTTGGGGGGAGGTCATGAGACCCGGACCGGCAAGGACTCGTAGCCCTTGACGAAGCTCGAATACACCCGCTTCGGCTCCCCGACAACTTCAATACGCTCGAAACGCTTGAGCATCTCCTCCCATACGATCCTCAGTTGCAATTCGGCCAAGCGCATCCCGACGCACCGATGGATACCGAAACCGAACGACAGGTGGATCCTGGCCCGGGCGCGGTCGATGATGAATTCCTCTGGCAGCTCGATCACCTCGTCGTCGCGGTTGCCTGAAACGTACCACATCACCACGCGGTCGCCCTTGCGGATGGTCTTGCCGCCGAGCTCGGTGTCCTGGAGGGCGGTGCGGCGCATGTGGGCCAGCGGCGTCTGCCAGCGGATCACCCCGGGCACCATGGTGTCGATCAGCTTCGGATTGGCCCGCAGCGT
>NZ_QTKI01000516.1:0-2938 GCF_010820945.1 Rhodopseudomonas sp. BR0C11 | reverse complement strand
GCCTATGACGGCGTATTCATCGGCGCCACCTGGGCGCGCGAAATGCGCAACCTGATGCTGCTGTCGCTGGTTTTGTTCCTGGCGTCGTGGTTTGCGCTCCGACCGCTCGGCAACACCGGACTATGGATCGCGCTGTTGTCACACTACGTCTGGCGCGGCGGCCTGCAGGCGCTGCGCTATCCGGCGATGGTGCGGACCTCGTTCTCGGCGCACTGAGTTTTCATCAAATCGCTCAGGCCAAATTAACCCGACATTGATGCCCGTATCACGTGCGGGAAATCGACACTTCGCACATTCGCCTTCCGCAAATACCATCTTTCCAACACAACAGAACGATGCAGGGAGAGACGGATATGTGTGAGACGTGCTGCAGCAATGTATCGCGACGAACTCTGATGGCCGGCGGCCTCGGCTTGCTCGCCGCAGCCTCGCTGCCGCTGGCCGCGCAGGCGCAAGCCCAGGCGAATGCGCCGGGCGACACGCCCGACGCTGCGCTCGACAAGCTGATGCAGGGTAATGAGCGCTACATCGCCGGCCAGATGCGCGAGCGCGACTTCTCCGCGGGCCGCGCCGCACGAGCCGAAAGCCAGGCGCCGTTCGCCGCGATCCTCGGCTGCGCCGACTCCCGTGTGGCGCCGGAACTCGCCTTCGACCAAGGTCCCGGCAGCCTGTTCGTGGTGCGCGTCGCCGGCAACTTCGTCACGCCGGACGGTCTTGCCAGTCTCGAATACGGCGCCGCGGTGCTCGGCACCAAGGTGATCATGGTGCTCGGCCACAGCAATTGCGGCGCCGTCAACGCGACTGTCGCAGCGCTGCAGAAGGGCAACGACCTGCCCGGCCACATCGGCGATCTGGTGCGTGCGATGAAACCCGGCATCGAACCTGTCCTGCAAAAGAAGGAGGAGGATTTGCGGCACCAGGCGGTGATCGCCAATGTCCGCGCCAACGTCCGGCAATTGCAGGAGTCGAAGCCGATCCTCGCCGACATGGTGAGCAGCAAGAAGCTGCGGGTGGTCGGCGGCGTTTACGATCTCGCCAGCGGCAAGGTCGAACTGGTCTAGCGGCACCGATCGGCGCGCCGGGGCGAACAGCCTCGTCCCTGCGCGCAACGGTCGCGGCATCCGGCGATGGTACGGGTTACGTTCCTGGCACAGACGGCCTAGATCAGGGCGACGGCATCTGAGCCAGTTCGACGGAACCCGAAATGCAGGTACGATTTGTCGGCTGTGGCGACGCGATCGGCTCTGGAGGCCGGCTCAATACGTGCTTTCACGTCTCGGGGCAGAGCGTCAATTTCCTGATCGACTGCGGCGCGACTTCGCTGCCAGCGCTGAAGCGCTACGGCATCCTGCGCGAAGACCTCGACCTGATCCTGATCACGCATTTCCACGCCGATCATTTCGGCGGTCTGCCGTTCATGATGCTCGACGCGCAATTCATGAAGCGCAAGCGGCCGCTGGTGATCGCCGGTCCGCTCGGTATCGACATTCGGCTGACGCGGCTGATGGAAGCGATGTTCGAGTATTCCTCGGCGACCAAGCCGAACTTCGATCTGCAGGTGCTGGCGCTAGAGCCCACGGTGACGCGGCAGTTCGGCGCCGTGACGGTGACGCCGTTTCCGGTGGTGCACGGCGATTCCGGCGGGCCGTTCTTCGCCTATCGGATCGAAGCGGAGGGCCGCATCCTCGCTTACAGCGGCGATACGCAATGGACCGATCAGCTGGTCGCCGCCGCGCACGACGCCGATCTCTTCATCTGCGAGGCCTACACCTACGAGCGCACGGTGAAGAACCACATCAGCCTGAAGGCGCTGGAAACGCATCTGCCGGAAATCAATCCGAAGCGCGTGATCCTCACCCACATGGGCGACGAGGTGCTGCACAAGCTCGACACCGTCCCGCACATGGCGGCGAGCGACGGACTGATCGTGCCTCTGTAGTAAGGTCTCACCTAGTCATTCCGGGGCGCGCGTAGCGCGAACCCGGAATCTCTGTGCCCAAGTAATTGCGGGATTCCGGGTTCGCTCGCTGCGCGAGCGCCCCGGAATGACAGGGTGTGAGTAGCAGAACTTCAGCCGCTTAGACCGGCCACTCTTCCGCAGTAATCATCGGGGCGTCGGCGCCGACGATTTCGGCCAGCGAATCGCGGCCGGTGCGGAGCAGGGTCGAGGCGAGGTCGGCCTTGATGCTCTCGACCAGGCCGAGGCCCTTATAGACCAGCGCCGAATACAACTGGACCAGCGTGGCGCCGGCGCGGATCTTGGTCAGCGCCGCGCCGCCGGAGTCGATGCCGCCGACGCCGATCAGCGGGAACGCGCCCTCGGCGCGCACATAGGTCTCCGCCACCATCCGGGTCGACAGCCGGAACAACGGCCGCCCCGACAGCCCGCCCTGCTCGTTCATCTTGGTCCGCTCGCGCAGCGTCGGCGAGCGCGACAGGGTGGTGTTGGCGACGATCATGCCGTCGACCCGGCGTGACCTCGCGATATGCACGACATCGTCGAGTTCGCCGAGCGACAGATCGGGCGCGATCTTCAGGAGCACCGGCGTATCGCCGGCCGCCGCTCGCACCCGCTCGCGCGCATCGATCACCCGCGCCAGCAGATCGTCGAGTGCCGCCGCCTGCTGCAGATTGCGCAGGCCGGGCGTATTCGGCGACGAGACGTTGACAGTGAAGTAGCTCGCCAGCGGCGCGAAGGTCTCGATCAGCTTGACGTAGTCCGCCACCCGATCGTCGCTATCCTTGTTGGCCCCGACATTGACGCCGACGATGCCGCCATATTGCGCGCGCGCCGCCAGCCGGCGCAGCACCACCTCGGCGCCCTCGTTGTTGAAGCCCATGCGGTTGATCACCGCTTCGTCGCGCCCGAGCCGGAACAGCCGCGGCCGCGGATTTCCGGCCTGCGGCTTCGGCGTCACCGTGCCGACCTCGACGAAGC
>NZ_QTKI01000515.1:0-2947 GCF_010820945.1 Rhodopseudomonas sp. BR0C11 | reverse complement strand
GGCGCGCCCCCGCCCCTCGTCGTGACGACGACGGGCGCATAGCTCGGGCTCGGCAGAGCCGCGAGATCGCGACGCCGTGGCTGTTTGACAGGCTGAATCGGAACAACGCATTTCGAGCCGAAGCTCGAGACAAGCCTCGCGATCACGCACGCGCTCGTCCCACTCTCAGCTGTCATCGCCCGGCTCGTCCGGGCGAACCAGTATCCGAGCGCGTTCGTTTCATCGGCCGGTGCCGACCACGCGCTCTCTGCAATACTGGGTCCCCCGCCTGCGCGGGGGACGACGGAGGTGGGGACGGCGGCTTGCGCAGGCGATCACGACTGCAAGAAGTCCGCCGCTGTTACTTCGCCGCGACCTTCTGCTTGCGCCAGGCGAGGTGCAGCGCGCAGGTGCAACCCTGCGGGTGCGAGGCCAGCGCGGCGTCGTCGGCCGACAGCGGAGCATCGGCTTGCGGCGCCAGCGGCGGCATGCCGGTTTCATCCGTGGCGCCCGCGCTGCGCGATGGGATGTAATTCAGCACCGGTGCCAGCCAGCGTTCGGCGGTGGCGACGTCCCAGCCCTTGCGGGCGGCGTAGTCTTCGACCTGATCGCGTTCGATCTTGCCGACGCCGAAATAGGCGCTCTGCGGATGACTGAAATACAGCCCCGATACCGACGAGCCCGGCCACATCGCAAAGCTCTCGGTCAGCGTCACGCCGGCGGAGGCTTCGGCATCGAGCAGTTCGAACAGCGTCGCCTTCTCGGTGTGGTCGGGCTGCGCCGGGTAGCCGGGCGCAGGACGGATGCCCTGATACTTCTCCAGGATCAGATCGTCGGCCGACAGGGTCTCGTCCGGCGCATAGCCCCAGAATTCGCGGCGGACGCGGGCGTGCATCCGCTCGGCGAAGGCTTCGGCGAGACGATCGGCCAGCGCCTTGACCATGATCGACGAGTAGTCGTCGCGCTCGGCCTTGAACTTGTCGGCGATCACGTCCTCGCCGATGCCGGCGGTGACCACGAAGCCGCCGATATAATCGGCGACGCCGCTCGCAACCGGCGCGATGAAGTCGCTGAGCGCGGCGTTGGCACGCCCTTCGCGCTTGTCGAGCTGCTGGCGCAGGCTGTGCAGCGTGGCGATCGGCGTGGTGCGCGCTTCATCCGCATAGACCAGGATGTCGTCACCTTGCGCATTCGCCGGCCAGAACCCGATCGTCGCGTTGGCGGTGAACCAGTTCTCGGTGACGATGCGGTCCAGCATCTTGCGGGCGTCGGCATACAGCGACCGCGCCGCTTCGCCGACCACGCTGTCGTCGAGGATCGCGGGGAAACGTCCGGCGAGCTCCCAGGCCTGGAAGAACGGCGTCCAGTCGATGTAGTCGACCAGTTCGGCAAGCGAATAGCTGCTGAAGCTCCGGGTGCCGATGAAGGAGGGCTTGACCGGCTTGGTCGCGGCCCAATCGATCTTGGTGGCGTTGGCGCGGGCGGCGGAGAGCGTCAGCCGCTTCTTGTCGGCCTGGGCGCGGTGATGCGCGGCCGAGATCTTGGCGTAGTCGGCACGCACCTCCGCCGCATAGGCGGCGCCCTTGTCCTTCGACAGCAGCGAAGAAGCGACGCCGACCGCACGGCTGGCGTCGTTGACGTGCACCACGCTGCCGGCAGGGTAGGCGGGGTCGATCTTCACCGCGGTGTGGACGCGGCTCGTCGTCGCGCCGCCGATCAGCAGCGGAATGTCGAAGCCGCTCCGCTGCAGCTCGCCGGCGAGGAAGCTCATCTCGTCCAGCGACGGCGTGATCAGCCCGGACAGGCCGATGTTATCGGCGTTCTCGGCCTTCGCGGTCTCGATGATCTTGGCGGCCGGCACCATCACGCCGAGGTCGATCACCTCGAAGTTGTTGCATTGGAGCACGATGCCGACGATGTTCTTGCCGATATCGTGGACGTCGCCCTTGACGGTGGCGAGCACGATCTTGCCGGCGGAGGAACGCTCCCCGGAGTCCTTGCCCGCGGCGAGGTTGGCCGCCTTCTCGGCTTCCATGAACGGCATCAGATAGGCGACCGCCTGCTTCATCACGCGGGCCGACTTCACCACCTGCGGCAGGAACATTTTGCCGTCACCGAACAGGTCGCCGACCACGTTCATGCCGGCCATCAGCGGGCCTTCGATCACGTGCAGCGGCCGCCCGGCCTTGGCGCGCGCTTCCTCGGTATCGGCTTCGATGAACTCGGTGATGCCGTGCACCAGCGCGTGGCTGAGCCGCTGCTCGACCGGCCACGAACGCCAGGCGAGGTCCTGTTCCTTCTGCTGCTTGCCCTGGCCGCGATATTTGTCGGCGAGCGCCAGCAGGCGTTCGGAGGCGCCGGGATCACGGTTGAGGATGACGTCCTCGCACACCTGGCGCAGCTCGGGATCGATGTCGTCATACACGATCATCTGCCCGGCATTGACGATGCCCATGTCCATGCCGGCCTTGATGGCGTGATACAGGAACACCGAATGCATCGCCTCGCGCACCGGCTCGTTGCCGCGGAACGAGAACGACAGGTTGGAGACGCCGCCGGAGACGTGGGCGTGCGGCAGGTTTTGGCGGATCCAGCGCGTCGCCTCGATGAAGTCGACGCCGTAATTGTTGTGTTCTTCGAGGCCGGTGGCGATCGCGAAGATGTTCGGATCGAAGATGATGTCTTCGGGCGGGAAGCCGATGCGGTTGACGAGAATGTCGTAAGCGCGGGCGCAGATCTCGGTCTTGCGCGCGTAGGTGTCGGCCTGGCCGGTCTCGTCGAACGCCATCACCACCACGGCGGCGCCGTGACGCTTGGCGATGCCCGCCTCGTGAACGAATTTGTCCTCGCCTTCTTTGAGCGAGATCGAGTTCACCACCGGCTTGCCCTGCAGGCACTTCAGCCCGGCCTCGATGACGTTGAACTTCGAGGAGTCGACCATCCCCGGCACCTTGGCGATGTCCGGCTC
>NZ_QTKI01000514.1:0-2969 GCF_010820945.1 Rhodopseudomonas sp. BR0C11 | reverse complement strand
GGCTGGGCTGGGCTTCGGGCTGGCGGGGGTCGGCGCCCGTGGCCTCGCGCTGCCGGCCGTGCAGCTCGGCGTGGCGGGCGCGCGCCAGCGGCACGCGGGTCTCGCCCCGGAAGCCGTCGAGCACCGGCTCGTCGAACACCAGAGCGACCCGCTCCGGCGTGCCCGGCAGTCCGGCCACGCTGCTGCGGGCGGTCTTCCAGTTCAGCTCCATCGACACCGGCTGGCCGCGGTCGGCGAAGCTCGCCGGGCCTTTGAACTCGGCGATCAGCAGGCTGGGCTGATACAGCGACGACACCACCAGGATCTCGCCGAGCTTGGCCGTCACCGGGGTCTGGGTCGCGGCCTGCTGCGCGGTCTGCGAGGTCAGCGCAACGCTGGCGTTCTCGCAGCGAACCTCGAGGCGGAACGGAAAGCCCGCCACCGAGCGCTGGCCGCAATCATAGCTGCGGCCGGCGGCCGCTTCGCGCGCGCGCCACTGGTCGACGATGCGGTCGACCTGGCTTGCCGAGAACAGCCAGAATGCGCTCCAGGCGAGCGCCGCCAGCACCACCACGCCGGGGAGCAACAGCACCGGCCACAGCGGGCGACGGGGGGAAATCGTGGAATCGGCCATCGCGCCTACTTAAGGGGAGAAGCCCGAAAAGGGAATCTGCGACCGGCTGCCGCACGCCATGCCGCGAACGCGGCCGACCCGCGCGGCAAACCGCTCACGCTTGATGGCCCGATGGGGTAAGGACTGAATTTGTCATTTGCACGATAGCCCGCCTGCACGCATGTCCGCCAAAACGCTCACCGAATCCGAACTGTCCGAGGGCGACCTCTGGGTGTTCGGCTATGGCTCGCTGATGTGGAATCCCGGCTTCGACTTCGTCGAGCGGGTGCCGGCGCGGCTGATCGGCGAGCACCGGGCGCTGTGCGTGTATTCGTTCGTCCACCGCGGCACGCCGGAACAGCCCGGCCTGGTGCTCGGGCTCGACCGCGGTGGCGCCTGCCGCGGCATCGCGTTCCGCGTCGCCGACGCGCACCGCATGGCGACGGTGGCTTATTTACGTGAGCGCGAGCAGGTCACCAGCGTGTACCGCGAGGTCAAGCGCTCGGTGTGGCTGGAGGACGACGCGCGTCGCCGGATCAGCGCGCTCACTTACGTGGTCGACCGCGGCCACGCGCAATATGCCGGCCGGCTGTCTTACGCCGAGCAGCTTCGTCACGTCCGCCAGGGCCACGGCCGCTCCGGCCCGAACCGCGATTACGTGATCGCCACCGTGAAGGCGCTGGAAACCCAGGGCTGCCGCGACGTGCCGCTGCACCAACTCGCAGAAGCGCTGCGCGACGAGGCACCGACGCCCCGCTGACGCCCAAGCAAACGGATCAGCCGACCTGCTCACTCTCCGGCTTCGGCGCCGGCTCCGGCTGCTGCGGTTGGGCGCTGGGCACGCGGCCGAACAGCTGTGCCTGCTCTTGGCGCGCTTCGGCGACCAGGCGGTTGGTGGCGGTTTCGACCACGTTGCTGAGCTGCCTGAGGAACTCGCGGCGGTCGAGGCCGGCCGGGAGCGGATCAAGGAATTCGACCACGATCGTGCCCGGGTAGCGCATGAACTGGCGCCGCGGCCAGAACAGCCCGGCGTTCAGCGCCACCGGCAGGCACGGCACGCCGCAATCGACATAGATCTGGCCGACGCCGCTCTTGTAGTTCGGCGGCGCGTCGACCGGCCGGCGAGTGCCTTCCGGGAAGATGATCAGCTGCCGGCCGCGGCGCACTTCCTCGCGGGCGCGGCGCGCCATCTCCACCAGGGTCTTGACGCCGGCGGCGCGGTTGATGGCGATCATGCCGCCGCGCAGCAGGAGCTGGCCGAACACCGGAAGCCAGGTCAGCTCGCGCTTGAGGATGTACAGCGGCTCGTCGAAGAACTGCAGCAGCGCGAACGTCTCCCACATCGACTGATGCTTCGGCGCGACGATCAGCGGCCCCTGCGGGATCTTCTCGAGGCCGCGGAATTCGACCTTGGTGCCGCAGATCAGGCGCATCAGCCAGATGCTGTTCTGGCCCCACATCTTGGCGACCTTCACCACCGCGCGGCCGGAAAACAGCGCCGCCACGGTCGCGGCCAACACCCAGCCCACCAGCACGACGTAGAACAGCACGTTGAAGATCAACGAACGCAGGAAGATCACGAACATCGGAACGGTCCGATCAGTTGGCGGCAGCAGTCGCCGGCTTGCGGGCGCCGGTCGGTTCGGCCTGATCGGCCGGTTCTGGCATCACCTCGATGCCGAGCTTGGACAGGCGCACCCGCAGCTCGACCGCGAGATATTTGGCGTATTCCGATAGCAAGAGCCGTAGCGTTCCGCCACTGGTCCACCACGGCTCGTCGCGCCACTTGTCGCCGATCACCGCGAACGGAATCAATTCGACGTCCGGCATGGCGTGGGACATTTCGGCGATCGCCCGCGGCATGTGGTAATTCGACGTCACCACGATCAGCGAGCGGAAGCCGCGTTCCTGCACCCAGCGCCGGGTTTCGGAGGCATTGCTGCGGGTGTCGACCGCCGAGCGGTCGAGATCGACGCAGCAAGTGAACCAGTCGCGGCTCTCCGGCACCGAACGCGAGATGTCGCGAGCGCCGTTGGTGCGGTGGACGCCGGAGATCAGCAGCCGCTTACCGTAGCCGGCCGCCAGCAATTCGACCGCGTCCGACACCCGCGACGAGCCGCCGGTCAACACCACGATGCCGTCGGCATTGTGCTGCGGCTGCCGTTCGGCGCCATGCAGCTGGGCCAGAAACGCCACGAACCCGCCAGCCCCAACCAGGAAGCCGAGCGCCAGCACCGCCACGATGGTGGCGCGCAGCCGCCCGCCGCGTCCGGCCGGACGGCCGGGCGACGAAGACAGCTCACTGCGATCGGACGACGACGGCATGGGACGGGCGATAGACCTCGTTTCACGAGCCTTGTGCACCGCTGGCCGCGGT
>NZ_QTKI01000513.1:0-2976 GCF_010820945.1 Rhodopseudomonas sp. BR0C11 | reverse complement strand
GCATTGGGCTGCACCAGACACTGCGCCAGCTTGAGATTGCCGGACTGCTGGCCGAGCGCGCCGGTCGGATTGATCGGCGTTCCGCCTTGCGGATGAAACGATCCCCAGCAGTACCAGAACGACTGCCCTGCCACGACGACGTCGGCAATGGTGCTGTAGGGATGAACCTGGTTGTCGTAGCTGGTGACCCAGGTGTGGTCGACCGGGGATTCGGAAGACCAGGCCGGGATCGCCCAGGCGTAGAGGTTGACCGAAGGTGTCATTTCCGTTCCCCTGAAGAGAAGTCGCCGGACACGTTACGGTTGCGGTGAAAACATCATCCACCGCAGGGGGAATGTCCATCGCAAGTCATGGTCATTCACGGAAATCGCCGAACCACCAAGGAGTCAGGTATGGCCACACCACCCGAGCGTAGCGCCGGCGGCGCGCTGTGCCCTGCTTGTGGCGCAGCCTCGGCGATCGCTCTGCTGCTGATGCTGGGCGCAGCGTCGGCGCTGGCCGAATCGCCGGCAAGCGGAGCGCCGGGCGTTGTCACCGGCGGCAGTCAGGACGTGATGGTCGGCGGCAAGCCGGCAGCCCGCGCCGGCGACACCACCAGCGACGGCTCCATCGTCGAAGGCTCAAACAACGTCTTCATCAACGGCAAGCCGGCGGCGATCGGCGGCAGCCGCACCGGCTGCGGCGGGGTGGTGATCGGCAGCGGCTCAGGCGTGTTCATCAACGGCAAGCCGGTGGCACGCGCGGGCGACAGCACCGCGAACTGCAAGTAACGAGGCCGCCCGGTCCGGCATGCCAGTTTCGTTACCGCCACGGCAATTCATCGGTGCTCGTTTTGCCGCTCGCCTGCTCCTCGCAGCGCTCGCCCTTTCCCCTGTGCTGGTTCCGACCTTCGCCGCGCAAGCCCAAGCCCAGCACCGCGGAGCGACGACCGAGCGCGAATTGGTGGCGAAGATCAACGATGCGTTCCGTTCACTGCAGGCCGGAGATCGCGACGGCGGTCGCCAGCGTCTCACCGCCGCGCTGCGCGCGGTGCGTGATAGCAGTTATCACCCGCTGACCATCCAGGCCTATCTCAGCGCCGTCACCTTGTTCGAGCGCCGGCGCGACACCGCAACAGCCTCCGAACTGTTCGCCGAGGCCGCCAACACCCGCGCCGCGCGCGAGGCGAGCCCTGAGGCCACCACGCTGTGGTTCGAATACGCCCGCTTCCTTGAGCGCACAGTGCAATACGAACGCGGCATTCCGGTCGCGGTCGAGGCGCGCAAGCGGATGCGCGAAAGCTATGGGCCGAACACCGCGCAGGACATCGCCGGCAGCGACATCCTCGCCACGCTGCTGACCAACAACGGCGCCGTTGCGGCCGGGCTCAACCTGTCGGAAGAAACCTATCTCGGGGCGCGCCGGGCGCTCGGCGACAAGGAGCCGCTGACCTGGCGCACCGAGAACAACTACGCCGAAGCGCTGCGCATGGTCGGCCATCCCGACCTCGCTGCCAAGATCGACGCGCCGCTGTTGAAGAAACGCATCGCGCATTACGGCGTCGGCAGCATCCAGGCGCTGGTCAGCGCCAGCAATCTCGCGCTCGATCATCTGGCGATGGGCAACGAGGCCGAGACCATGCAGGCGCTGGCACTGCAGAAGCGTTGCGCAGCCGAACTCGCCGATCCCACCTCCGAACACGTCGCACAGGCCGATACCTGGATCGCCTACGCCAAGACTTACTTTCACCCCGACCGCGCGCTGAGCACGGCCGAGCTGGAAGCGATGGCACGGGTCAAGGACTGGAACGGCGCGCCGGACCTATTGCGGATCAAAGCCGCGCAACTTGCCGCCGATCACTACGAACGTCGCGGCGATAGTGCACGTGCACTGGCGCTGCGGCTCGACGCCTATCACCGCGCGCAGGAAACCATCGCGCGCCAGCATCCGATGACGTTCGACGCCCTGCTCGGCGTCGCCGTGACACGCTTGAAGCGCGGTGATCCTGATGCGCTGGCAACCTTCAAGGACGTCGAGCAGCAATCCTTCAACTGGATGCTGCGCGAGGTCGGCACCGCCGGCAACCGCTACGTCGCCGAAACGATGCGCAAGCTTGCCGACGATATCCTCTACGAATACGGCCGCTACGCGCTGATCGATCCAACGGCGGCGGGCGCCTATGCGGACGCCGTGTCGCGCTGAAAGACCATGGAGGACGGCGAGCGCACGTTGCTGCGACTGACGCTCGACCGGCTGCCGGACGAGCCAACGCGCGAACTCGCGCGCGCCGTGCTGCGGCTGTCCGGCCAGCAGCACGAGATGCTGTCCTCCGGCAAGCTCGACGACGATGCCCGCGACGTGCTGAAGCGTCTGCAGGAGGCGCGGCAGCAACTCGCCGCACGCGCCGACACCAGGCCGCCGGCCGACGTGCAACTGCCCTCGGTCGACGACAAACTCGAGGCGACCGACGCGCTGGTCGATTTCTTCGTCAGCGGCCGCGGCAGCCGGGTCAATCCGGCCGAACCGAAACCGGCCGCACGGCTGCAGGCGGTGATCCGCCGTCACGGCAAGCCGCCGCAGGTGATCGACCTCGGCCCGCTCGACAGCTTCACCGCCCCCAGCGTAGCAGAAGCGGATCGTACCCAGCCGTTCCGGCGACTGTACGCGACGCTGATCGGGCCGCTGAAGCCGCAACTCGCCGGTGTCACACGGCTGTTTCTGGTCCCGGATGCAGACCTCTACAGCCTGCCGTTCGCGATGCTGCAGGACGGCAGCGGCCGCTATCTCGACGAGATCTACGACACCCGCATCCTGACCCGCGCCGACGCCATCGTGTTTGCCGAGCAGGACGACAAACTGATCGCGGGAAGCAAGGCGGTGCTGGTCGGCGGGCTCGACTACGCCGGCGCGGCCAGTCAACTGCCCTCGACCAAAACCGAGATCGAGCGCATCGCGCCCGATCTGCAGCTCAGGGACATCGCCAGCACGACGATGACC
>NZ_QTKI01000512.1:0-3001 GCF_010820945.1 Rhodopseudomonas sp. BR0C11 | reverse complement strand
GGGTGAAGCCGCGCAGGAGATGAGCGCCGAGCAGGCCGAAGCGACCAGCGACGAGGTTAGCGACAGCCAGATGGAAAGCGCCCAGGCGTCGACCTCCGACGCCTTCGACGATTCCGAACTCGGCGAGGACGAGACTCCTGGCGAAGCCACCCGGCCGCACAATCGCGGCGCCAACGAACCGCGCGGACCGGAGTATCACGCCTTCGCGCCGAAGTTCGACGAGATCGTCGCCGCCGAAGATCTCTGCGACCACGACGAGCTGGAACGGCTGCGCAGCTATCTGGACAAGCAGCTGGCGCATCTGCAGGGGATCGTGGCCCGCCTCGCCAACCGGCTGCAGCGCAGGCTGATGGCGCAGCAAAACCGCGCCTGGGACTTCGACCTCGAAGAAGGCATTCTCGATCCGGCGCGTCTGTCGCGCGTGGTGATTGATCCGTTCCATCCGCTGTCGTTCATGAGCGAGAAGGAAGCGACCTTCCGCGACACCGTGGTGACACTGCTCCTCGACAATTCCGGTTCGATGCGCGGCCGCCCGATCACGGTGGCGGCGACCTGCGCCGACATTCTGGCGCGCACGCTGGAGCGTTGCGGCGTCAAGGTCGAGATCCTCGGCTTCACCACGCGTGCCTGGAAGGGCGGGCAATCGCGCGAGGCCTGGCTTGCCGCCGGCAAGCCGGCAAATCCGGGCCGGCTCAACGACCTGCGCCACATCATCTACAAGTCGGCGGACGCGCCGTGGCGCCGGGCTCGCAAGAATCTTGGGCTGATGATGCGCGAGGGGCTGCTCAAGGAAAACATCGACGGCGAAGCGCTGGACTGGGCGCACAAGCGCCTGCTTGGCCGCCCCGAGCAGCGCAAGATCCTGATGATGATCTCGGACGGTGCGCCGGTCGACGACTCGACACTGTCGGTCAATCCCGGCAATTACCTCGAACGGCATCTGCGCCACATCATCGAGGAAATTGAGACCCGCTCGCCGGTGGAGCTGATCGCGATCGGCATCGGCCACGACGTGACGCGCTACTATCGCCGCGCCGTAACCATCGTCGACGCCGAAGAGCTCGGCGGCGCCATCACCGAGAAGCTCGCTGAACTGTTCAGCGAGACCGCCACCCCGGCCGCAACGCCGGGTCCGCGCCGCCGTCGTCTGCATTCGTGAGCGCTCTTAGGCTGAGATGAGCCGATGAACGCTCCGCGGGGCGAAGCTGGGAAGCGGAGCGATCCCACGGCGACAGCCGTACCGGACTTCGCCACGACGACGCGCCGCAAGTTGCTTGCGGCCGGCTTGTCGCTGGGCGGCGCCGCGGCCTTGGCCGGTTTCGCGCCAACCCTGGCGTTGGCGCAGGCCAAGCCTGTCGAAGCCGACGAGCTGACACCGCCGGCACCGCGTTCGATCGAAGTGCGGGCTCGCCCTATCGACCACTTCGACCTGCGCGATCGCGCCCATCGCCAATTCGGTGCGCTGCAGTTTCGCAGCGGCCTGATCCTCACATCCGGCTTCCGCGGGTTCGGCGGGCTGTCGGCGTTGCGGCTTGATCCCCGCGGCGAGCGCTTCGTCGCGATCAGCGACAAGGCGACCTGGTTCACCGGCCGCATCGTCTATGACGGAAAGGCGCTGAGCGGTCTTGCCGACGTCGAAGCGGCGCCGCTGCTCGGCCCCGACGGCATGCCGCTGCGCTCACGTAAGTGGTACGACAGCGAGTCGCTCGCGTTCGACGGCGGCACAGCCTATGTGGGCTTCGAGCGCGTCAACCAGATCGTCAAATTCGATTTCGGCCGCGACGGCATCCGCGCGCGCGGCCAGCCGATCGCGGTGCCACCGGCGCTGCGCAAGCTGCCCAACAACAAGGGCATCGAATCGCTGGTGGTGGTGCCGAAGCCGCATCCGCTGGCCGGCACGCTGATCGCGCTGTCCGAGCGCGGCCTCGATGCCGAACGCAACACCATCGGCTTCCTGATCGGCGGCAAATCGCCCGGGCAGTTCGCGGTCCGCCGGACCGCCAACTACGACATCGCCGACGCCGCGCTGCTGCCGGGCGGCGAGCTGTTGATCCTGGAGCGCAAGTTTTCCTGGTTCGAAGGCGTGCATATCCGCATTCGCCGGATCGCACTGAGCGCGATCGTCCCGGGCGCAACCGTGGATGGCCCGGCGATCTTCGAGGCCGACCTCGGCAACGAGATCGACAACATGGAAGGGCTCGACATCCATGTCGATGCCAGCGGCGCGATCGTGCTGACGATGGTGTCGGACGACAACTTCTCGATGCTGCAGCGAACCTTGCTGCTGCAATTCATGCTGGAAGCCGACTAAGCCGCTGAGTGCGATTGCGCGCGGTTCACGCCGGCCTTGCCGCTGCGGCCCTGCTCGGCTTGGACGGCTCGGCGGCGGCGGTCGATCGCGCCGCTTCGGCCTCCTGTGCGGTCGCCAGGGCACGGCGGATCATCCGGGCGAGATCGCTGCGCCGATATGGCTTCGACAGCAGCAACACATCGGAATCGATCCGGTCATTATGGATCAGCGCGTTCTCCGAATAACCGCTGGTGTAGAGCACCCTGAGCCCCGGCCGACGCTTGATCATCTCGGCCGCGAGCTGCACGCCATTCATCGGGCCGGGCATCACCACGTCGGTGAACAGCAGGTCGAATGCGGTGTCGCTCTCGCCGATCGACAAGGCGGCGGCGGCGTTACCGACCGACAACGTCGTGTAGCCGAGGCTCTTGAGCTGGGCGTTGACGTAGCTGCGCACCATGGCGTCGTCTTCGACCACCAGGATCGTCTCGGTGCCCCCAACCGCGTTCTGCTCGATGGCCGGCGCGGCCTCGGCGTCGACCTGGATCTGGGCTCGCGGCAGATACAGCCGGAACGTCGTGCCCTGCCCCTCCTCGCTGTCCAGCGTGATGTGTCCGCCGGACTGCTTGATGAAGCCGTACACCATGCTGAGGCCGAGACCGGTGCCCTTGCCGACTTCTTTGGTGGTGAAGAACGGATCGAAGACTTTGC
>NZ_QTKI01000511.1:0-3017 GCF_010820945.1 Rhodopseudomonas sp. BR0C11 | reverse complement strand
CGGTCGCGGCGTTCACCCGGCAGATCTGGCAGCGGCTCGGCCATGCCTCCGCCAGCATCGGCACCATCGGTCTCGTCACCCCAACGCGCAGCGTGTACGGCTCGCTGACGACGCCCGACCCGATCGCGTTGCATCGCTCGCTCGACGAGATCGCGCGCGAGGGCATCACCCATCTGGCGCTGGAAGCCTCGTCGCACGGGCTCGATCAATTCCGGCTCGACGGCGTTCGCGTCGCGGCGGGCGGGTTCACCAACCTGTCGCGCGACCACATGGACTATCACCCCACCGTTGCGCACTATCTCAATGCCAAGCTGCGGCTGTTCCGCGATCTGGTGCAGGATGGCGGCGCCGCGGTGATCTCCGCCGATCACGATTGTTCGGCCGAAGTGATCGAAGCAGCGCGTGCGCGCGGCCTGCGCCTGATCACCACCGGCCGCAATGGCGATCCGGGCTCCGGCATCAAGCTGATCGATGCCGCGGTCGAAGGCTTTGCGCAGTCGCTCAATGTCGAACATGAGGGGCGGCTCTATAGCATCAAGCTGCCGCTGGTCGGCGAATTCCAGATCGAGAACGCGCTAATTGCGGCCGGCTTGGTGATCGGCACCGGCGGCGATGCGGCCGCAAGCTTCGCCGCGCTCGAACATCTCGAAGGCGCGCCGGGCCGGCTCGATCTGGTCGGCGCCCGCAACGGCGCGCCGGTGTTCGTCGACTACGCGCACAAACCCGACGCACTCGCCAAGACGCTGCAGGCGCTGCGCCCCTATGCGAAGCGCAAGCTGGTTGTGGTGTTCGGCGCCGGCGGCGATCGCGACTCCGGCAAGCGACCGCTGATGGGCGCGATCGCGGCCGAGAACGCCGACGTGGTGATTATCACCGACGACAATCCGCGCAGCGAAGATCCGGCGACCATCCGCGCCGCCATCCTCGCGGCCGCGCCCGGCGCACGCGAGATCGGCGACCGCGCCGAGGCGATCCGCACCGCGATCAGCGAATTACAGCCGGGCGATGCGCTGCTGATCGCCGGCAAGGGCCATGAAACCGGGCAGATCGTGGGCGACCGCGTGCTGCATTTCAGCGACCACGACGCCGCGAAAGCGGCGCTATCAGCGAGCGCCGCATGAGCAAACAACCGCTTTGGACCTCCGACGCGATGGCGGAGGCGATGGCCGCGACGCGCAGCGGCACGCTGCCGCGCGACGTGTTCGGGATTTCGATCGACAGCCGCACGCTGGCGCCGGGCGACGCTTACTTCGCCATCAAGGGCGATGTTCACGACGGCCACGACTTCGTCGCCGCGGCGCTGAACGCCGGCGCGGCGCTGGCGGTGGTGGAGAAGGCGCAGCGCGACAAGTTCGCTGCCGACGCGCCGCTGCTCGTCGTTGAAGATGTACTTGAAGGTCTGCGCCGGCTCGGCGTCGCGGCCCGGTCGCGCCTGTCTGCCAAAGTCATCGCGGTGACCGGTTCGGTCGGCAAAACCTCGACCAAGGAAGGCCTGCGCGGCGTGCTCAGCGCGCAGGGCGCGACCCACGCCTCGGTGGCGTCGTTCAACAATCACTGGGGTGTGCCGCTGTCGCTGGCGCGCTGCCCGGCGGACACGCGGTTTGCGGTGTTCGAGATCGGCATGAACCACGCCGGCGAGATCGAGCCGCTGGTCAAGATGGTGCGGCCGCACATCGCGATCATCACCACGGTCGAAGCGGTGCATCTCGAATTCTTCTCCGGCATTGAGGGCATCGCCGATGCCAAGTCGGAGATCTTCACCGGGCTCGAGCCGGGCGGCATCGCGGTCTTGAATCGCGATACGCCGATGTTCGACCGGCTATGCAGCAATGCGCTGCGCGCCAATGTCGGCCGCATCGTCACCTTCGGCGCCGATCCGGCCGCCGACGCGCGGCTGCTCGACGTCGCGTTGCATGCCGACTGTTCGGCCGTGCATGCCAGCGTTCTCGGCTACGACGTCACCTACAAGCTCGGCATGCCGGGCCGGCACATGGCGCTGAATTCGCTGGCGGTGCTGGCCGCCGCGGAGCTGGCCGGCGCCGACCTCGCACTTGCCGCGCTGGCGCTGTCGCAGGTGGCGCCCGCCGCCGGCCGCGGCGTCCGCAAGCCGCTGCCGGTCGGCTCCGGCGAGGCGACGCTGATCGACGAGAGCTACAACGCCAATCCGGCCTCGATGGCGGCGGCGCTCGGCGTGCTCGGCCGCGCCGAGGTCAGCGGGCAGGGGCGGCGGATCGCCGTGCTGGGCGACATGCTCGAACTCGGCCCGCGCGGCCCGGAGCTGCACCGGGGCCTGGAAGAGGCGGTGCGGGCCAATGGCATCGACCTGGTGTTCTGCTGCGGCCCGTTGATGCGCAATTTGTGGGACGCCCTTTCCTCCGGCAAACGAGGGGGCTATGCAGGCGACGCGGCCGCGCTCGAATCCCAAGTCGTCGCCGCAATCCGAGCCGGCGACGTCGTGATGGTGAAGGGGTCGCTCGGTTCGCGCATGAAAACCATTGTCACCGCGCTCGAGAAGCGCTTCCCCGGCACGACCGCACGCGACGACGCTGCGGTGTAAGGCGGCTTGAATGCTCTATTGGCTGATCGACCTCTCCAGCTCGTTTCCGGCGTTCAACGTCTTCCGCTACATCACTTTCCGCACCGGCGGCGCGATGGTGACCGGGGCGCTGTTCGTGTTCATGTTCGGCCCATGGATCATCGACAATCTGCGGCTGCGCCAGGGCAAGGGTCAGCCGATCCGCACCGACGGCCCGCAATCGCACCTGATGACCAAGAAGGGCACGCCGACGATGGGCGGCCTGATGATCCTGTCGGGACTGACGGTCGGCACCGTGCTGTGGGCCAATCCGCTCAATCCCTATGTCTGGATCGTGCTGGCGGTGACGCTCGGCTTTGGCTTCGTCGGCTTCTACGATGACTACATGAAAGTCACCAAGCAGACCCACGCCGGCATCTCCGGCCGCACCCGTCTGCTGATCGAATTCACCATCGCGGGCGCGGCGTGCTTCGCGCTGGTG
>NZ_QTKI01000510.1:0-3030 GCF_010820945.1 Rhodopseudomonas sp. BR0C11 | reverse complement strand
CCCATAAGGAGAAATCAGCAATGATCAAACCCGACCCCGCCACGATCAAAACGATGGCGGCGATCGCAGGGCTTCCGGTCGACGACGAGGTGGCGGCGCGGATCGCCAATTCGATCGGCCCGGCATTCGACGGCTTCACCCCGGTCGCCGGTACGCTGCCGTTCGATCTCGAACCGTCCACCTACGTCGTGGCGCAAAACGAGGGCGCGCGATGAGCCTGAGCGATCCGGCGCTGCTGACGCTGACCGAAGTTGCCCAGGCGATCGCCACGAAGAAACTGTCGTCGCGTGACGTCACCCAGGCCTGTCTCGACCGCATCGCGCGGGCGCAGCAGAAGCTCAACGCCTTCATGGCGGTTGAGCCTGAGAGCGCGCTCGCCGCAGCGGATGCGGCGGACGCCGCGCTGGCCAAGGGCGAGCGCAAGGGCCCGCTGCACGGCGTGCCGCTGGCGCACAAGGACATGTACTACGAGACCGGCTTCGTCGTGACCTGCGGCTCCAAGATCCGCCGCGACTTCGTCGCCACCACGACCTCGACCGCGCTGCAGCGGCTGAAGGACGCCGGCCAGGTTCGGCTCGGCAGCCTGCAGATGTCGGAGTTCGCCTACGGCCCTACCGGCCACAACGCGCATTATGGCGCGGTGCGTAATCCGTGGGGGCTCGACCACATCACGGGCGGCTCATCGTCAGGTTCCGGCTCGGCGGTCGCCGCGCGGCTGACGTTTGCGGCGCTCGGCTCCGACACCGGCGGTTCGATCCGGATGCCGGCGCATTTCTGCGGCGTCACCGGGCTGAAGACCACCGTCGGGCTGGTGAGCCGCGCCGGCGCGATGCCGCTGTCGCATTCGCTCGACACCGTCGGCCCGCTGGCCCGCACCGCCGAGGACTGCGCCCTGCTCACCGGTCTGATGGCCGGCGCCGATCCCGCCGATCCGACCGCGTCGCATCGTCCGGTGCCGGACTATCTGGCGGCCACCAAACATCCGCTGCAGGGTCTCAGCATCGGCATTCCGAAATCGTTTTATGTCGACGATCTCGACTCCGAGGTCGCGCGCGTGCTCGACGACACCAAGGCGGCGCTGGTGCGCGAAGGCGTGCGTGTCGTTGAAGTCGAACTGCCGGATCAGCGCCAGCTCAGCGCCGCCGCACAGCTCGTGCTCGCGGTTGAAGCTGCCGGCTTCCATGGCGGGTGGATGCGCGAGCGGCCGCAGGACTACGGCCCGCAGGTGCTGATGCGGCTGCAGAACGCGCTGGCGATTCCGGCCGTCACCTACCTTGAAGCAATGCGCTGGCGCGGCGTGGCGCTCGCCGAGTTCGTCGCAGCCGTGGCCGGCGTCGATGCGGTGCTGGCGCCGGTTTCGCCGGTGCCTGCGCCGACGATCGCAGAGAGCGACGTCGGCAACAGCCTGAACGCCGAAGCCGTGATCCAGCGGCTGACCCGCTTCACCCGGCCGATCAACTATCTCGGCCTGCCATCGCTGGCGCTACCCTGCGGCTTCTCCAAGGCCGGCCTGCCGATCGGCCTGCAACTGATCGGCCGCCCGTTCGACGAAGCGACGCTGCTGCGGATCGGTGCAGGCTGGCAGCGCGCCACCGACTTCCATCGGCAATGCCCGGAGCTGTAGATGAGCAACCTGGTCGAAATCCGCGATCTCAATGTCCGCTTCACAGGCGAGCGGACCGTGTACGCCATCAACGATCTCAACCTATCGCTCGGCCAGGGTGAGGTGCTGGGCCTGCTCGGCGAGTCCGGCTCGGGCAAGAGCGTGACGCTGCGCGCCCTGATGCGGCTGCTGCCGAAGAAGCGCACCGCGATCACCGGCAGCATCCGGGTCGCCGGCCAGGACGTGCTGGCGCTCGATGACGAGGCGCTGTCGACGTTCCGCGGTCAGACCGTATCGATGATCTTCCAGGAGCCGGCGCTGGCGCTCGATCCGGTCTACACGGTCGGCCAACAGATCGCCGAGTCGGTGATGCGCCACGAAGGCAAGAGCAAGCGCGAGGCGATGGCCCGAGCGCTCGAGATGCTGGAGGTGGTCCGGATTCCCTCGGCGAAGCGGCGGCTCGACGCCTATCCGCATGAGATGAGCGGCGGCATGCGGCAGCGCGCGATGATCGCGCTGGCGCTCGCCTGCAAGCCGAAGATCCTGCTCGCCGACGAGCCGACCACAGCGCTCGACGCCACTGTGCAGATTCAGATCCTGCTGCTGCTACGCGAACTGCAGCGCGAGTTCGGCATGTCGGTGATCTTCGTCACCCACGATATCGGCGTGGCGATCGAGATCTGCGACCGCGTCGCCGTGATGTATGCCGGTCAGACGATTGAGCAGGGTTCGTTGCGCGATATCGTACGCGAGCCGCAGCATCCTTACGCGCAAGGCCTGCTCGCCTCGACGGTGCATGGCGCCAAACGGGGCGCACGGCTGGAAACCATTCCGGGGGCGCCGCCATCGCTTGATACCAAGCCACAGGCCTGCTCGTTCGCGCCGCGCTGCGCGCATGCTCAACCGCGCTGCTCGGCTGGGCTGCCGCCTGAAGTGGCCCTCGGGCCGGGCCGGATGGCGCGATGCGTGCTGGCCGAGCCGGCCGCACTGGTCGGCTAGTTCGCGGAACAAGCCGAAGCGAATTACAAATGAGGTAGCGGGCGACCGCTAACTGGTGTTCATTGCGCGCGGGGTCTGGCTGCCGAATCCGGCCGCCGACATTCCCGTCCAATGGAACTCCGCGCCAGAATGAACCGACAATCCCGGCCTCTTTCGATCGCGCATCGTGACCATCACTTCGCGGCGATCGTCCAGCATTCGTTCGATGCCATCGTCTCCAAGGACGTCGATGGAACCGTGCAGAGCTGGAACCCAGCGGCCGAGCGCATCTTCGGCTGGACCGCCGCCGAAATGATCGGGCGATCGATCCGCGTCCTGATCCCAGCGGATCGTCAGCACGAAGAAGACGATATCCTGCGGCGGATCCGCGCCGGCGAGATGGTGCCGAAGTTTGAAACCGAACGGCTACACAAGAACGGCCACCGGAT
>NZ_QTKI01000509.1:0-3046 GCF_010820945.1 Rhodopseudomonas sp. BR0C11 | reverse complement strand
TCGCCACGATGTCACCGGCTTCGGCGATATCGAGCGTGTGCCGCTCGATATCGCCGAAGCCGGTGACATCGTGGCGATCGCCGGCCTGACCAAGGGCACCGTCGCCGACACCTTCTGCGATCCGGCCGTGGATACTCCGATCCAGGCGCAGGCGATCGATCCGCCGACCGTGTCGATGTCGTTCATCGTCAACAACTCGCCGCTCGCCGGCACCGAAGGTGACAAGGTCACGAGCCGCCTGATCCGCGACCGCCTGCTCCGCGAGGCCGAAGGCAACGTCGCGCTGCGCGTGGTCGAATCCGCCGACAAGGACGCGATGGAAGTGTCGGGCCGCGGCGAATTGCAGCTCGCGATCCTGATCGAGAACATGCGCCGTGAAGGTTTCGAACTCAGCGTGTCGCGTCCGCGCGTCGTGCTGACCCGCGACGAGAACGGCCAGCTGCTCGAGCCGGTCGAGGAAGTCGTGATCGACGTTGACGAGGAGTTCTCCGGCGTCGTCGTGCAGAAGATGAGCGAACGCAAGGCCGAGATGATCGAGATGCGGCCCTCGGGCGGCAATCGTCTGCGGCTGGTGTTCTACGCGCCGACCCGCGGCCTGATCGGTTACCAGGGCGAACTGATGACCGACACCAAGGGCACGGCCATCATGAACCGGCTGTTCCACAACTACCTGCCGTATCGCGGCGAGATCCAGGGCCGCCGCAACGGCGTGCTGATCTCCAACGATCAGGGTGAAGCGGTCGCCTACGCGATGTTCAAGCTGGAAGATCGCGGCCCGATGATGATCGAGCCGGGCCGGAAGGTCTACAAGGGCATGATCGTCGGTGAGCACACCCGCGACAACGATCTCGAGATCAACGTCCTCAAGGGCAAGCAGCTCACCAACATCCGCACCACCTCGAAGGACGAAGCGGTGCGCCTGACGCCGCCGATCCGGATGACGCTGGAAAAGGCGCTGGCCTATATCGAAGACGACGAGCTGGTCGAGATCACCCCGAAGTCGATCCGGCTGCGCAAGCGCCTGCTCGACCCGAACGAGCGCAAGCGCGCCGAGAAGAGCAAGCAGGCGGTCGCCTGATCTCCGTTCGTCATTGCGAGCGAAGCGAAGCAATCCAGCCCCCTGCACGGTGCTGGATTGCTTCGTCGCTTTGCTCCTCGCAATGACGGTGAGAGGTCGGTGATCGATCCGAACGCTGGAACTTGACGCCGTTTCGATACTCGATGCCCGGCCTTCGTGCCGGGCATCGTCGTTTCAAGGCCCCTGACATCGAACCGCCGTCAGCGCCGTGGTAGGATCGCGCATGCCGTCATCCAGCTTTCCGTCCTCGGTCGACATCGCGATCATCGGCGCCGGTGCGTCCGGCCTCGGTGCGGCGCGGACGCTGGAAAGAACCGGTCTGTCGGTGATCTTGCTGGAAGCGCGGAATCGGATCGGCGGCCGGGCCTGGACCCGGATGGTGACGCCGGAGATCGCGTTCGACGTCGGCTGCGGCTGGCTGCATTCGGCCGACGAGAATTCGTTCGTCGGCATCGCCGAGCAGCTCGGCATCGGCATCGACAAGACGCACCCGCCGTGGGGCGAGGCGAGCTTCGGCGATGTGTTTCCCAAGCGCGACCGCGCCGCCTTCGGCAAGGCGCTCGACGCGTTCTACGAGCGGGTCTGGCGCGCGGCGAAACACAAAACCGATGTGGCTGCAGCGACCTTGCTCGAGCCGGGCAACCGCTGGAATCCGATGATCGATGCGGTGTCGACTTACGTCAACGGCGCCGAGCTTGATCGCATTTCGGTGCACGATCTCGAATCCTATCGCGACACCGGCATCAATTGGCGGGTTCGCGAAGGTTACGGCACGCTGATTGCGGCCTACGGTGCGCCATGTCCGGTTGCGCTGAACTGTGTGGTCGAGCTGATTGATCACTCCGAGCGGCAGATCAAAATCAAGACCTCGCTCGGCACGCTCAGTGCCAATCAGGTCATCATCACGGTGCCGACCAATCTGATCGCCGACGAGGCCATCCGGTTTGCGCCGGCGTTGCCCGGCAAGGTCGAGGCCGCGCGCCATCTGCCGCTCGGCGTCGACGACAAGGTGATGTTGAAGCTGTCCGATCCGAACGGCTTTCCCGCCGACGGCAACTTACGCGCTGCCACGATGCGGAGCGCGATGGGGACGTATCACCTGCGCCCGTTCGGCCATGATTGTATCGAGGGCTTCTTCGGCGGCCGCTACGCGCGCGAGCTGGAAGACGCCGGCGAGGGGGCGTTCGCCGCGCAGGCGATCGACGAGATCGCCGATCTGCTCGGCAACGACATTCGGCGCAAGCTGTCGCCGCTGGCGGAATCGCGCTGGGCCCATGATCCGTTCGCGCGCGGCGCCTATTCGCACGCGCTGCCCGGCCATGCCGATGCCCGCGGCGTCTTGGCGGCGCCGGTCGATGGCCGGCTGTTCTTTGCCGGGGAGGCGACCTCGCCGCAGTTCTTCTCGACTGCCCATGGCGCGCGTGATTCGGGCGAGCGTGCAGCGCGACAAGCGATCGATTGTCGCAGCGGTGCAGGTTTCGCAGCGAACTAACTTCCACCTAAAGTGTCGCGACTGCCGCAAATCGGCGCGGAAATACGCAAGTCTTCCTGTGAGTTGTCCGATTCCGGCACAGCGCGGGCCGCGTCTGGTGCAGAAAATCCACACGTTAACCGATAATTAACGTTGGAGCTTGAAGCCGGCCCCGCGACTTGCTTTGATCACCGTCATGAGCACGACCCTGATCGAGGTACGAGCGGCAAGGGCAGCGGATGCGTCCGCGGTCGCGGCCACCCATGACGAAGCCTGGCGTTCCGCGTATCAGGGCATCATCCCGGGTGCGGAGCTGGAAAAGCTGATCAACCGCCGCGGTCCGACCTGGTGGGACTCGGCGATCCGTAAGGGCAGCCGAATCAGCGTGCTGTGCTTCGGCGACAAGATTGCCGGCTACGCCAATTACGGTCGTAACCGCGCCCGCAGCCTGCAGTTCGAAGGCGAGATCTACGAGCTTTATCTGCGCCCCGAGTTCC
>NZ_QTKI01000051.1:0-18033 GCF_010820945.1 Rhodopseudomonas sp. BR0C11 | reverse complement strand
GGCCCTTGATGGCGTCCTCGACCCGCAGCGTCGAGCCGGGGCGCAAGCCGAGCTTGGTCGGTGCCTGCTCGGAGGCGTGCTCGGAAACTTCCATCTCGCTGTCGAGGCTGAGCTTGCCCTGTTCGAGCTTCTCGAACAGCAGATACAGCGTCATGATCTTGGTCAGCGACGCCGGATGACGCAGGCTGTCGGGGTTGGTGGCGGTGAGAACCGCACCGGTGTTGCCGTCGACGATGATCGAGGCGAAGGCGGGGTTGTAGCTGTTGCGCTCGACGTGATGGCGGGCGTGATGATGACGATGCCGCTTCCGGGCGTCGGCTGTGTCGGTTGTAAAGATCACCGCGGCTGAGATCGTCGCCAAGCCGAGCACGCAAACTCGCAGCGCGCGCGAGCTGAAGGAAATATTGCGGTGCATGAACGTCCCCGTCCGATCTTTCATCATTCACCGGGCCGTGAGGCAAAATTAAGCCCGTGCGGTCCGGTGACGTTGGAATCCAGCGTTGGAATCACTCGCTTGCCCGGCACCAGCGGCAGCTCCCGATCGATCGGGTAAGCGGCTGAATTGACGCGGCTTTTCGTGGTGAGCGCAAATGTTTAGGGATTCAGGTTAGGAGCGGGCGGTTTCGAAAAGGTTAAGCATCTGTTGCGTTGATGCCGAGGATTCGCCGGATTGGTATCGCAGTGCAGCATATTCCGCCACCCCGGGCTCGGCTCGGGCTGGTGGCTGGATGATGCCGGACTCTGGATGAGCGGGCGGGCCGGATCGGCCGCGGCTTACTTGGCGACGCGGAGCTTGGAGAGCGAGGAGCCGATCTGGGCGAAAGCGGTCCCGATGCCGCTGGACGTCGTGGTCGAAAAGAAGCTCCCACTGTCGGCGCAGTATTTCAATACCGCTGACTCCGGGTCGCCATCGGTGTTCACCTGGATGGTGTAGATCAGCACCGGGTTGGTGTTGGTGGCCGACGCCCGAATGTTGTCGCACAGAATCCGCTGACGTGCGTCGATCTGGCCGTAGTATTGCACTTGCCCGTTCCCGTAGCTGGGCCAGCGGTCCATCGTGTTCAGGCCATCCGACAGCAGAATGATCGCATCGGTGTACTTATAGTTGGCGTCCTTCGCCGGGGTGTTCAGCGGAACTCCCGACTGCAGCGAGAGCCAAGCCCAGTGCATGCCGATCGGCTGATTGGTGCCGCCGCCTGCAGTGAACGCATCGATCTTGTTCTTCAGCGTCGTCGCATTCCCCGATGAGTAGACCGACGTCATCGGCGTGATCTCGGGAGGGCAAACCGATGAATTGAGCAACTGGTATCGAGCCGGAAAGCGCGTCGCATCGCTTGTCGGTGCGTCCTTGGTGGTGTCTGCGGGTTGATCGCGGTCGGCCACGCACCCCTTCCAGATGTTGGTGCTGTTATAGGGTGTCCATGTCCGGCCGTTATTCCGGCAATCCGTTTTGCTGTAGTACGTGATGTTCGACCACCAGACTGTGCTGCAGCTGCCTTCATATTCCGGCCAGTCGTCCCATTTCAGCCAGGTCGCGTTCTTGTTGCTGAGGCCGACGTTGACCATGTGCGCGAACGGCACGATCGAGACGTAGACGTCGTCCGCCGACTGAGCGCTGGCGCGGAGCGTATCAATGAGACTCTTCGCGGCCGTCTTCATGGCGTCGAGTTTGCCGTCATCGGCCATCGATCCGGTGACGTCGAGCGCCATCGCGACGCGGAGGCGGGTCCCGCCCCAGGTCGTCGTGGTCGACGATCCGATCGCCATCGTTTTGAAGCCGAGGATCTTCATGAACTGAGTTGGGACCGCGCCCTGGCCGCTCATCGCAATGGTGGAGGAGCCGGAGCTGTCCTTCGCCGTATAGGTCGCGGTCACGGTCACGGCGCCGGACTCTTTGTTGGTGTAGAGGCTGTTGAAGTAAGTCTGCGCCTTGCTCGACACCTGGTCGGGGGTGATGGCGCCGACGCCGAGATCGCGCGACAGCATCAGGGCGGCCGAATCGAGCGCGTTTTGCAGCGAGGTGCGGGCGTTGTTGGCGCGCGAATAGTCCACAGCCATGCCGATGAAGCCGAGCAGCGGCACCAGCGCCAGGGCGAAGATCACAGCGATGTTGCCCCCGGTCGCCTGCGGGAAGCGGCGCGCCGCGTGCGTCAGTTGGGCGGCAAGGGAAATAATGGACATAACGGTACCGATCCTGGCTCTTCGCTGGGCAAGATCGGGCGGTATGGATAAACGCCGCGTAAAATGAGTCTCAGAAACTCGCTAAACTGCGCCATAAATGCCGCGAAGCCCGGCGTTTGCTTGCTGGTCCGTCACCAGGATTGGCCGGATTTGCGGGTTTCTTCTAACGCGGGATTAACCCTGCTGCCTCCAGCGGACGGTGCTCAGCCGGCCGCCAGGCTAGGGTGTGCCTCCGGGATTTCCGCGCTTGCAGCAAAACCGCACTCGACCCATATTTACCGTATTCCGCCGCGGCGTCGTGCCGGGAGCCGCTGCGCTGTGGGCGTGGTCGGCATTTGCGCGCTGACCGCAGGTCGCGGTTCCGGCGTTGGGTTCCCTGGGGATTTAAATACCGAAAGCCATGCTGCAACCTTCTCTAAGCCACCCCGCTGCCGGCCCTGCCGGCGACCGAATGAGCCGGCCGCGCGCGATGGCAGGCGACGGAGGCCGTTCCGGCCCGAGCACGCCGTCGACCTCGGTCATCACCAAGACCAAGCCGCGCACCAAGCGCCCCAATCTCTATCGTGTGCTGATCCTGAACGACGACTACACGCCGATGGAGTTCGTGGTTCACGTGCTGGAGAAGTTCTTCCAGATGGACGTCGAGGCCGCCACCAAGGTGATGCTGCACGTCCATCATCACGGCATCGGGGAGTGCGGCGTTTTCACCTACGAGATCGCCGAGACCAAGGTGACGCAGGTGATGGATTTCGCCCGCAAGCATCAACATCCTCTTCAGTGCGTCATGGAGAAAAAATAGTAGCGGGCGTGTCGCCAAACTCGGAACAGGTTTTGCATTGGTCCAAGCTGGCGGGTTTTCCCGGACTTGCTGGGTGGACGGACTGATACGGAACCAGTCTTTCGCGATCAGGTTTGGACACTATATCTGGAAAGGTTGTTGTTGCGTCACGGTGCAGCGGCGATCATGATCAGCGGGGGACACAGAGGACGAGATGCCGACATTTTCCCAAAGCCTTGAGCAATCCCTCCATCGTGCGCTCGCCATCGCCAACGAGCGTCACCACCAGTACGCAACCCTCGAACATCTGCTGTTGTCTCTGGTCGACGATTCCGACGCGGCCGCAGTCATGCGCGCCTGCAGCGTCGATCTCGACAAGCTGCGCACCAGTCTGGTCAACTATCTCGAAACCGAGTTCGAGAATTTGGTGACCGACGGATCTGAGGACGCCAAGCCGACCGCCGGCTTCCAGCGCGTGATTCAGCGCGCTGTGATCCATGTGCAGTCCTCGGGTCGTGAGGAGGTGACCGGCGCCAACGTGCTCGTCGCGATCTTCGCCGAGCGTGAAAGCCATGCCGCGTACTTCCTGCAGGAGCAGGACATGACGCGCTACGACGCGGTCAACTACATCAGCCACGGCATCGCCAAGCGTCCCGGCGTGTCCGAAGCTCGCCCGGTGCGCGGTGTCGACGAAGAGACCGAGACCAAGGGCGGCGACGACTCCAAGAAGAAGGGCGACGCGCTCGAGACCTATTGCGTCAACCTCAACAAGAAGGCCCGCGACGGTAAGATCGATCCGGTGATCGGGCGCAATGCCGAGATCAGCCGCGCGATCCAGGTGCTGTGCCGCCGGCAGAAGAACAACCCGCTGTTCGTCGGCGAAGCCGGCGTCGGCAAGACGGCCATTGCTGAAGGTCTCGCCAAGCGCATCGTCGACGGCGAGGTGCCGGAGGTGCTGTCTGCCGCGACCGTGTTCTCGCTGGACATGGGCACGTTGCTGGCAGGTACGCGCTATCGCGGTGACTTCGAGGAACGCCTCAAGCAGGTCTTGAAGGAGCTCGAAGCGCATCCGAACGCGATCCTGTTCATCGACGAGATCCACACCGTGATCGGTGCGGGTGCCACTTCAGGCGGCGCGATGGATGCCTCGAATTTGCTCAAGCCTGCCTTGGCTTCGGGCACCATTCGGTGCATGGGCTCGACCACCTATAAGGAATACCGTCAGCACTTCGAGAAGGACCGCGCGCTGGTGCGGCGCTTCCAGAAGATCGACGTCAACGAGCCGACGGTCGAAGATGCGATCGCGATCCTGAAGGGGCTGAAACCTTACTTCGAGGATTATCACAAGCTGAAGTACACCAACGAGGCGATCGAATCCGCGGTGCAGCTGTCGTCGCGCTACATCCATGACCGGAAGCTGCCGGACAAGGCGATCGACGTCATCGACGAGTCGGGCGCGGCGCAGATGCTGCTGTCCGAGAACAAGCGCAAGAAGACGATCGGCATCAAGGAAATCGAAGCCACCGTCGCGACCATGGCGCGGATCCCGCCGAAGAGCGTGTCGAAGGACGACGCCGAGGTGCTCAAGCATCTCGAGCAGACCCTGAAGCGCGTGGTGTTCGGTCAGGACAAGGCGATCGAGGCGCTGTCGGCGTCGATCAAGCTGGCGCGTGCCGGCCTGCGTGAACCGGAGAAGCCGATCGGCTGCTACCTGTTCTCGGGCCCGACCGGCGTCGGCAAGACCGAAGTCGCCAAGCAGCTCGCGTCGACGCTCGGCGTTGAACTGCTGCGCTTCGACATGTCGGAGTACATGGAGCGTCACACCGTGTCGCGTCTGATCGGCGCGCCTCCCGGCTATGTCGGCTTCGACCAGGGCGGCCTGCTGACCGACGGCGTCGATCAGCATCCGCACTGCGTGGTGCTGCTCGACGAAATCGAGAAGGCACATCCGGATCTGTATAACGTGCTGCTGCAGATCATGGATCACGGCCGTCTCACCGACCACAACGGCAAGCAGGTCAACTTCCGCAACGTGATCCTAATCATGACCACGAACGCGGGTGCGGCGGATTTGGCTCGGCAGGCGTTCGGCTTCACGCGCAACAAGCGGGAAGGCGACGACCACGAGGCGATCAACCGGCAGTTCGCGCCGGAATTCCGCAACCGTCTCGATGCGATCGTGTCGTTCGCGCATCTCAATGCCGACGTCATCGGCATGGTGGTGGAGAAGTTCGTGCTGCAGCTCGAAGCTCAGCTCGCGGACCGCGACGTCACCATCGAGCTGTCCGAGCCCGCCAAGGCCTGGCTGGTGCAGCACGGCTACGACGAGCAGATGGGTGCCCGGCCGATGGCTCGGGTGATCCAGGAGCACATTAAGAAGCCGCTGGCCGACGAAGTGCTATTCGGCCGGCTGAAGGGTGGCGGCCACGTCAAGGTCGTGCTGGTCAAGGACGATGCCGTCGCAGGCGTCGAGCTGGAGAAGATTGGCTTCGAATTCCTCGACGGCCCCGTGACGCCGAAGCCGGAAAATCTGCCCGGCAAGAAGCGTGGCGGCTCGGCCCGCAAGGCCAAGGTGAAGGATCAGGTCGAGAAGGCCTGATCTGAAACCAACGATCTCAATCAGCGAGGCCGGCGAGCGATCGCCGGCCTCGTCGTTTGTAGAGCTAACAAGCGCTATTCCGGTGGCCGTGTCGGTGACGGTCCGGCCGGCGACGGCTGCTCGTCCGTCGGCGCCGCGGCAGGCGCTTCCGGCTTTTCCGGTTCGGCCACAGGAGGCGGAGCAGATGGCTGCGCAGGTGCCGTTGCGGTCGGTGCTGCTGGCTCGGCGGCCTCGGGCGGAGCGGGCTGAGGTGCCTCTGGAGTTGCAGCAGGTGGGCTAGCTGGGGCTGGCGCTGGAGCAGGCGAGGGCGGTGTCGGCGCTGGTGCCACGCTGGGCGCCGGCGGCGCCGCTGAGGCCGGAGGCGGCAGCACCACGCCGTCCGGCGGGACCATGGCCCAACCGTAGGCCTTCAGCTTGCCGCCGCCGAGCGGCAGCACCATGGTGCCGAATACCGGGGGCGCATTGCCGAGTGCCGTCCGATACGGCGCCGGCAGCTCGTCGGTGCGTTTGAACTCGTCCGTGCTCCACACCACCAGGGTGCCGGAGCGCTTCAGCCGGTCGGCCGTGATCCAGGGGCTCTTGGCAAAATCGGCGTCGATGAACACGGACGGACGCGGCGAAGCGTATGCGGCGACGAAGCCGGCCTCGCGTGTGCTGCCGGTGACGATATCGAGTGGGTGGGTGGTCCGGCTCTTCCAAACCGACTGCATCGCTTTAGACAGCGCCTTGGCCGGATACAGCTCGGTCGGCACCGGCCCGCTGCCGTAGGCGCGCGAGTAGGTCGAGGTCGCGTAGCCTATCGGAACGCCGAACAGCACCAGCATCCAGGCGGCGATCGCGAGGCGCGGCGCGCGGATCGTCAGCCGGGCCGGCAGCAACGCCACCAGAGCCAGACCGGAGAACGCCACCAGGGCGCTGCCGGTGTAGGCGCCGATCGTGAACCAGCCGAACACGCTGCCGAGCCCGACCAGCATCGACGGCAGCACTGCCGCTGCGACCAGCAGCGAGCGATCGAACGCGCTCGGAGCAGTGAGTTCGAGGTCCGCCGGCTCGCCCTGCAGCGGCAGCCGCGGGATGAAAGCGAGGCCGGCGATCACGATCAGTCCGAGGTTGAGCCCGACCTGGCCGAACACGAAAGCGAACGCCGCACTGATCCGCGGCCACAACCCTGTCGCTCCGTCGTCCGCGACAGGCGAGGCGACGTGGGCCTGCGCCAGCCACATCAGGTGCGGCAGCAGCACCACGAAACAGGCGCCCGCGGCGATCGCCACGCCACTGGTCGCCAGCCGGCGGCGACCATCTGCGGTCAGCACCAGATGTCCGATCAGCACCAGGACGAGTGCAGCACCGGCGTGGTTGGTCGAGATCAGCAACGCAGCGGCAATGCCGAGCCCGATCCAGCTCGACCGCGCGCCGCCGAGCACGGCGCGGCGATACAGCAGCACCAACGCAACGGTAAAGGGTAGGCTGGCGATCGCCGGATCGTAGGCGGTGACCTGCGGGCCGAAGCAGCCGATCAGGATGGTGAGCGCCACAGCGAGCGTCGCACCGCTGGCCCCGAAGATCGAGGCGCCGAGGCGCCACAGCAGCGCCAGCGTCATCAGCGCGGAGCCCAGCGCGAGCAGAAGCTGTGCGCCGTTCCATCGTCCAGTGGCGAGCGAAGCGAGTTCGGTCAGCCACGGCGCCAGCGGCGGATACTTCCAGTAGCCGCCCTGCAGCTCGCTGCCGAACAGCGCCATTTCGTAGCCCACGGCGGGCAGTCCGGGGAAGCTGATGGCGCTAATGAACCACAGCGTGCCGTACAGGCCGAGCACCCATAGCAGCAGCCGCTGCGGACGATTGCGCAGCATGTCGAAAAGACTGTCGCAGGCGCCGAGCAGCAGCGTCAGCGGCAGGAAGCTGGCGCGCGCAGCGGCGGGACGCGCCGCTGCCGCAGGAGCCGCGGCCGGCGCCGGTGCAGTCTGGCCGGTCCCACGTGCCGGCCTGGCCTGCTTGGTCTGCGGTTGCTTCGGCTTCGGACCAGGAAGCGGCTTCGGCGCGGTTTGTGGTTTGATCGGTGGCGGCGCAGACCGGGGCTCGGCGGTGGCCGGTGCCGGCTTGGCGGCCGTAGGTGCGGCGGAGGCCTGAGCCGCGTCGGCGCTCGATGCGACAGCGGCCTCATCGTCCGGCGGCAACGCTCGTGCAGCGGCGGCCGGTCGCGGCTGACTGCCGTGATGCTTCTTCTTCGGCCGGCGCTGTTTTGGTTGTTTGCGCTTGATGGTCGTCGTCCCCTGGCGAGTCCGAACCTGCGGTATCGATGCCGCGGTTCGCGCGTGGCGTTTCGAATCGACGTTTTAGTCCAACGGGTCGACCAGGCAATTGCCGGAAAGACGAGGCGACAACGAGGCTTGCGGTATCGCTGCGCCGTTTCGACCCAGACTCTCGCACAGCTTTTGGCATCGGCCGCAGCGCTGGCATTCGGATCAGTTTCGGCCATCATGCGTTCCCGAAACTGCGTCGTTGAATTGCTAGTCCGTTGCCTGGGTGAGTCAAGGAATGCGGCCGTTGAAGGGAAACCGCGCATGATCCGGCCTCCTTGGCTTGCGCCCGTTGCGGCCGCGCTGACGTTGCTCGCCTGCGCGACCGTGCATGCCGAGGATACGCCACAACCAAACACGGACGCCGCCGCGGCGCCGACTGCGGCCGAACCGAGCAAGCCCGCATCTGCCGCGGACCAATCCAAGCCTGCTGCAGAGCCCAATCAAGCCACACCCGGCGACAAGCCGGCCGATGCCACCGACAAGGGCGGTGATGCGGGTACGCGGGAGTCGATCTGCCTGATGATCGAATCCGCCGCCAAGGCGCACGATTTGCCGCTGGAGTTTTTCGCCCGCGTGATCTGGCAGGAGAGTCGGTTTCAGCCGGATGCCGTGGGCCCGGTGACACGCAGTGGTAAGCGCGCGCAAGGCATCGCCCAGTTCATGCCCGGTACGGCCAGCGGGCGCCGGCTGCTCGATCCGTTCGATCCAGTGCAGGCGCTGCCGAAGTCGGCCGAATTCCTCAAGGAGCTGCGCGATCAGTTCGGTAATCTCGGGCTTGCAGCGGCTGCCTATAACGCCGGGCCGCGCCGGGTGCAGGAATGGCTCGCCGGGACTGGCGGTATGCCGCTGCAGACGCGGGACTACGTGTTCGCGATCACCGGCAGTTCGGTCGACGACTGGGCGAAGGCGGGACGTGCCGCAAAGCTGCCGGAGACCAAGGCAGACACCGATTGCCGCACGCTGATGGCGCTGTTGAAGCGGGCGCCGAATCCGTTCGTCGCCGAACTCGAACAACGTGTGAAGCTCGGCGCCGATCGGCCGTGGGGTGTGCAGCTCGCCGCCGGGTTCAATCGCAACCGCGCGCTGGCGAGCTACGCGCGAGCAATGTCGCGGCTGAGCGGCGTGATCGGCGAGCGCGATCCGACATTGCTGAGCGGCCTGTTCCGCAGCCGCGGCACCCGGCCGTTCTATCAGGTGCGGATTGGCGCCGACACGCGCGGCGAAGCGGACGATCTCTGCAAGCAGATCCGCCGGGCCGGGCAGGCGTGCCTGGTGCTGCGCAATCGAGGCTGATGGCCCGAGGCGGATCAGAATTGGGAGCGCAGGTCGCTGAGCTGCGTGCGGAGCTGCTGATTGACGCGCTCGGTCGCCCGCAGCCGGAGCGCGATGTCGAGTGGCAGCGAATCCACGTGGCGCCGCGGCGTCTCCAGGACGAGGCCGGCCATGTTCTCGAGGCGCCAGACGATCCGGCCGAAATAGGAGATGCCCTGACGGGGGATCATCAACTCGACGGTGTCCGGCACGGCCGCAGGATTGTCGACCTCGACCTGCGCGCCGTTCCCCGAGAAGTTGCGGACGATGCAATCGAACGTGGATGCGCGCGCCTGAAACACCAGGCGGCCGCCATAGTAAACGCGCTGGCGAGCTGTGCACCGTCGATCGAACATCCCCGTCTCCTGTCGCGATGGTTGTGTTTTGCTATCACAGGTGGTGGCGTTTCCGGAGTTCGACTGAAGAGAAACCAACGGTTAAGGTAAACGCAGCGCCTTGACCGCAGCGCCCTGGGCAGCGCGTATGGGGCGTAACTCGCAGAGACCGCATGCCCGTTTCCTCCTCGACTTCGCCGCACTGGCACAGCCCCGGCCGTGCCTTTCTCCGCGGCCTGATTGCCGCTAGCGGCAGTGTGCTGACGCTGGTGCTGTTCGCGACCTTCATCGGCATCGGTGCGCTCGCCCATGACAGCCATTTCAGCCTCGGCTGGGTGCTGCTGAGCACGGTGCTGGTGTGGGCCGGCCCGGCACAGATCATCCTTATCTCGTCGCTCGGCTCCGGTGCGACGCCGGTGCAGGCGGCGATCGCCGTCACCGTGTCGGCGATCCGGCTGTTTCCCATGGTGGTGTCGGTGCTGCCGATGCTGAGAACGCCGACCACCAAGCTGCGGCATCTCGTGCTGCCGGCGCACTTCGTCGCGGTGACGATGTGGGTGGAGTGCTTCCGTCTGCTGCCGCAGGTGCCGCGCGAGCGGCGCGTTGCCTTCGCCAATGGTCTCGGCACCGGCCTGGTCTCGGTGTGTCTCGTTGCCAATGTGATCGGCTTTCTGCTCGCGGCGAACCTGCCGCAGTCGTTCGGTGCTGCGATCCTGCTGCTGACGCCGCTGGCGTTTCTGCTATCGACCGCGCGCAACTGCCGCGAACTCGCCGACGTCGTCGCGCTGCTGCTCGGGCTGGCGCTGTTTCCGCTGGTCGCGCTGCTTCATACCGGCGTCGACGTGCTGATCAGCGGCGTCTCGGCCGGGACGATTGCCTACGGCGTGCACTGGATGCGGCGACGGAGGCGGGCGTGAGCGACTTCATCGGCAATTGGCAGGCGCTGATGGTGCTGGTGCTCGCCGGCGTGCTGCCGAACGAAGCCTGGCGGATGCTCGGGCTGTGGCTCGGCGGTGGCATCGACGAAGGCTCGGAGCTTTTGATCTGGGTGCGCGCGGTCGCCACCGCGATCCTGGCGGGCGTGATTGCTCAGATCCTGTTCCTGCCGCCGGGCGCATTGGCGAGCGTGTCGCCGATGCTGCGCTATGGTGCGGTGGCGGCGGGCCTTGCGGTGTTTCTGGCTGCGCGCCGCTCGATCTTCGCCGGCGTGGTGGCGGGCGAGGCGGTGCTGCTGATCGGCCAACTTTGGTGGCGGTGAAACCTGTGCGGTTTCGCGCTACACCGGGCTGTCAGTGAGAAGGCGCATGATGATGGACAGAGGTGAGATCCGCGAAGGCGAGGTCGTGGTCGAGGCGCCGCCGCCGACCGATGCCGGTCTGGTGTTCATCGGCCGCATTCACACGCCCTGGACGTCGCGTGGCGAGACGCCGCGGCAGGGCAGTCACGACGGGCCGGTGTGCCGGCTCGAGATCTTCGAGCCGTGGATTCCGGCGCTCCAAGGACTCGACAAGTTCGCCCATGCCCAGGTGGTGTACTGGCTGCATCTGTCGCGGCGCGATCTGGTGATCCAGCGTGGCCACGGTATCGACGGACCGCGCGGCACCTTCGCTCTGCGCTCGCCGCTGCGACCGAACCCGATCGGGATTTCGTCGGTGGCGGTGGTCGGGATCGAGGGCGCGACCGTGTTGGTGCGCGGCCTCGATTGCCTCGACGGCACGCCGCTGATCGACTTGAAGCCGGATCGCTGCGTGCACTCGATGGTGAAGTAGCCGTCTCAGCTCTGTGACAGCGCCGCCTTCAGTTGTGCGGCGTGTTGTTCGAGCACCGTGGGCTCTTCCTTGCGCGAGGCCGGCGGCAACAGCGGCACGCCTTCGTGGCGCGGCATCACGTGCATGTGCAGATGATAGACCACCTGGCCGGCGGCCGGTTCGCTGAACTGCTGCACCACGATGCCGTCGGCTTTGAACGCCTTCATCGCCGCGTGTGCGATCTTATGCGCGCCGCGCGCCACATGGGCGAAATCCTCGGGCGTGATGTCGAGGATGTTGCGCGCCGGTGCTTTCGGGATCACCAGCGTGTGGCCGGTCGAACGCGGCATGATGTCGAGGAAGGCGAAGACGTGATCGTCTTCATAGATTTTGTGACACGGGATTTCGCCGCGCAGGATCTTGGCGAAAATGTTCTCGGGATCGTAAGCGGTCATGGTTGCTCCGGGCTTGGCGGCGCGATTGTCGTCACCGTGCATAGGCGGGTCAAGCCGGATCGGCGATGTTACCTTTTTTAAAAGGACCGGCTTCAGTCAGCTCGCGGCCCATCTCGTCAACATACATTCGTTCGCGCTTGAGATAATCGGCGATCGCGCGGCGCAGCGCCGGGTCTGCGATGAAGTGCGCCGAGTAGGTGGTCTGCGGCAGATAGCCACGTGCGATCTTGTGCTCGCCCTGTGCGCCGGCTTCGACCACCTTGAGGCCGCGCGTGATCGCAAAGTCGATCGCCTGATAGTAGCACACCTCGAAATGCAGAAATGGATGATGCTCGATCGCGCCCCAATGTCGGCCGAACAGCGTGTCGCCGCCGATGAAGTTGATCGCGCCGGCGATCCAGCGGCCGTTACGCTTCGCCATCACCAGCAGCACGTCCTCGCTCATGCTCTGGCCGATCAGGGAATAGAATTCCCTGTTCAAATAGGGCCGTCCCCATTTGCGCGAGCCGGTCTCGATGTAGAACTCGAAGAACGCGTCCCACGCGTCCTCAGTGATATCCGCGCCGGTGAGGTGATGGATGGTGATGCCGTTCGCCACCGCGTCGCGCCGCTCACGCTTGATGCCCTTGCGATGGCGCGAGTTCAGCGTCGCGAGGAAATCGTCGAAGCTGGCGTAGCCGGCATTGTGCCAGTGAAACTGCTGGTCGGTGCGTTGCAGGAAACCGCGCTCAGCGAGGAAGCGCCACTCGCTCTCTCGCGCGAAGGTGACGTGCACCGACGAGGCCTTGGTGAGATCGCACAGCGCCATCAGACCGTTCACCAGCGCGCCGCCGACACGCGCCGGATCGACGCCATCGCGGATCAGCAGGCGCGGCCCGGTTGCAGGGGTAAACGGCACCGAGACTTGAAGCTTGGGATAGTAGCTACCGCCGGCGCGCTCATAGGCGTCGGCCCAGCCGCGGTCGAACACGTATTCACCCTGCGAATGCGATTTCAGGTAGCACGGCACGAGCCCGACGATGCGGCCGTCCTCGCGGGCGATCAGGTGCCGCGGCCCCCAACCGGTGCGGGCACTTGCCGACCGCGACTGTTCGAGCGCGGCGAAGAACGCGTGGCTGAGAAACGGATTGTAGGCGGCTGTCGCGGCGGTGCAGGCGCTGCCGGCCCCATCCGGATGAGGGACGATCGTCCCGGACCGCGCGCAGGCATCCCAATCGGCGGCGGAGATCGCATCCACCGATGACACCGCTTCCAGCGTGATGTCGGATGTTGTCGTCAAACCGCCGAACCGGTGGAAAGAGCGCTGCTGACTGTCATTCCGCAGAGATTGGGCATTTGCCGCGCTTCGTTCAAGACCGGTTGCGGTCACGATTACGGAACAAAGCCCTCGAAGATCATCTGGTCGGCATAGCGGGCGGCGCGCGCGCGCTGTTCGGGGGTACGCACCGTCCAGCTCAGCAGTGCGCAGCCGAACAAATTGCGCGCGATCCACGGCGCCGGGGCAGGGAGGTCGTCGACCCGGTAGGCGACGAAATGCGGCTGGGTTCTGAGGCCGTGCTTCAGCGCCACCATCGGGTCGCGTTGCGCCTCGTTGAGCTTGGCCCAATAGGCGTCGTCATAGCTGCGCTCTGCGGTGATGCCACGCGGCAGCTTCGGCGCGAGCTGGCGCAGCGCCAGTACCTGGTCGGGATCGAACGACATTGCCGCGACCGGGCCCTTGTAGCTGTCCAGCACCTGGAGCAGCCGGCGCGCGAGCTTGCGGTCGCCGTCGAAATGGCTTTTCAATTCGATCACCAGCGCCGCGCGGCCGGCGACGAGGTCGCACAGCTCGCCGACCGACATCATCCGCTCGGACGTCTCCTTGAACGGCACCTGGCGGAGCTGTGCGGCCGTCATGCCGAGCAGGGACCCGTCACCGTCGGTCAGCCGGCCGAGATTGTCGTCATGGTGGACCATCGCCTCGCCGTCGGCGGTGAGCTGGATGTCCACTTCGATGCTGAAATTGCCGGCGATCGCTGCGTTGATCGCGCCGGGCATATTTTCGACGATGCCGCGGGCGCGGTCGTGCAGGCCGCGATGCGCGACCGGTCGGGCGGTCAGCCAGTCGGGCGCGCGCATCGCTCTGTCTCCCGCGGGTTTACGCGACTTCGAACAGGCCTTCGACCTCGACCGCGGCATTGGCCGGCAGCGAGGCGACGCCGACAGTGGTGCGGGCGTGGCGGCCCTTGTCACCGAACACGGCGACCATCAGGTCGGAAGCGCCGTTCATCACCTTCGGCCCGTCGACGAAGTCCGGCGTCGAGTTGATGAAACCGCCCAGCCGCACCACACGCACCACCTTGTCGAGATCGCCCAGCGCCGCCTTGAGCTGCGCCAGCAGGTTGATCGCGCAAGCGTGCGCTGCGGCGTTTCCCTGTTCGATCGAGACGTCGGCGCCGAGCTTGCCCTGGGCCACCAGCTTGCCTTCGCCATCGAAGCAAACCTGCCCGGATACCACCAGCAGATTGCCGGTGCGGACGAAGCCCACATAGTTGGCGACCGGGCTTGCCGGCTCGTGCAACACGATGCCCTGCGCGGTCAGTTTCTGCTCGATCACCCCGGTCATGCCGATCCCCATTGCTCGTCGCGTCTCCCGGCGCTCCGTTCGGCCGGGCGATCTTGTTTGGCCGATTGCGCAGGCTGTGGCAAGCAAGCCGCTGCAACTCGCAAAGCCCGCTCCGCGTGCAGCCGTGTCGGCCGGCAGGTTCCGATCAAATTGGGTTTGAACCAAATTGCTCCGTGATTTCACCGCAATCCGGTGGTCCACGAATCCCGGCCGTTGCGGCGACTCCGGCCGCTGCTTATTTTAATCCGACCGTTATCAGGGAGACGACATGCCCGTGTCACGACAGACGACGCGACCGAGCCGGGGACTGCTGGCAATCGTGGCGGCCTTCGCCATGTCGAGCGGATCGGCCGCCATCGCCGGCCCCGCGATCAACTTCCTGCCGCACCAGGCGCTGTACGACCTCAGCCTGGTGAAGACCCGCAACAACGCCTCGATCAGCACGGTGCGCGGCCGCATCCTGTACAATTTCTCCGGCAACGCCTGCGAAGGCTACACCTCCGACTTCCGTCAGGTCTCGGAGATCCAGAGCGGCGAGGGCAAGAACACGCTTAGCGACCTTCGCTCGTCGAGCTGGGAGGATGCCGCTGGCAAGAGCTATCGCTTCAAGATCGGCACCCGGATGGACGACTCCAAGGAGAGCGATGTCGACGGCATGGCCGAGCGCACCGGCGATCATATCACGGTGAAGCTGAAGCAGCCGGTGCAGAAGACGTTCGAACTCGACGGCTCGACCGTATTCCCGACCGAGCAGATCGAACGCATCATCGAAGCCGCGCGCGCCGGTAAGTCGCTGCTGAACCTTTCTGTGTATGATGGCTCGGACAACGGCGAGAAGGTCTACAACACGCTGACGGTGATCGGGCAGCCGATCAAGGGTAGCGGCGCGGTGGCGTCGCCCGATCCGTCCACCAATGACGATGCGATGAAGGCGCTGACGCGCTGGCCGGTGACGGTGAGCTACTACGATCGCGACGCCAAGTCCGCCACCGGCGAACAGACGCCGGTGTATGCGATGTCGTTCGAACTCTACGAGAACGGCGTGTCGCGTTCGCTGGTGCTCGACTACAACGACTTCGTCCTCGCCGGCGCGATGGGCAAGCTCGAGGTCAAATCCGACAAGCCGTGTAAGTAACAAGGCCCTCGCGATCCGTCTTCGCGAGGGGCACCGCGACGAAGTAGTCGATCTGTGCGTGCGTAACGCGCCTGGATGGCTTCGCTGCGCTCGCAATCACGCGCCTTCGGGCTGATCGCCATCAGCCCTGCGGTTTCTGCACCCGATCGAACGCGATGCCGCGGATCACCGCGGCGTCGCCGAATTTCTTGCGCAGGTCGTCGATCGCGCGTTCGGCGTGGGCGGAGCGGCGGTCGAGCATGTCGTCCTCCGCCGGGCCGGTTTGTTCTGTCAACGCGCTGACGCCGGTGCCGATCAGCCGGAACGCGGTGCCGTCGACTTCCTTGGTCAGCATCTCGCGCGACACCGAGAAGATCCGGTTGGCCATCTGGGTCGGCGCATGGATGGTCTGGGCGCGGGTGCGCTGGCGGAAGTCGGCGGTCTTCAGTTTCAAAGTAATGGTCGAGCCGGAGAGGGCGGCGCTCTTCAGCCGTGACGACACCTTCTCCGACAGCCGCCACAGGATCTTCTCCAGCGTCGCGAGGTCGCGGATGTCGTCCTCGAAGGTGGTCTCGTTGGAGATCGATTTGGCGCCGCGATCGGGCACGACTTTGCGGTCGTCGATGCCGCGCGCCAGCCGCCACAGCCGCCGGCCTTCGTCCCCGAACTGGCGCATCAGTTCGATCTCATCGGCGCGCTGCAGATAGGCGATGGTGCGGAAACCGCGGCTCGCCAGCCGCGATGCGGTGGCCGGGCCGACGCCGAAGATGAAGCCGACCGGCCGCGGCGCCAGCATCTCGCGGGCTTCGTCCTGATCGAGCGCCGCGAAGCCTCGCGGCTTGTCGAGATCGGACGCGATCTTGGCGAGGAACTTGTTGCACGACAGCCCGACCGAGACGGTGACGCCGATGTCACGCTCGACCTCGCGGGCGAATTTCGCCAGCACCTTGGCCGGGATCATGCCGTGCAGCCGCTCGGTGCCGGCCAAATCTAGAAATGCCTCGTCGATCGACAGCGGCTCGACCAACGGCGTCAGCGCCCGCATCGCCTGTCGCACCTCGCGGCCGACCCGGACATACTTCGCCATGTCGGGCCGCACCACCGCCGCCGAGGGGCACAGCGCCAGCGCCTTGAACATCGGCATCGCCGAGCGCACCCCGAAGGTACGGGCGATGTAGCAGGCCGCCGAGACCACGCCGCGCTTGCCGCCGCCGACGATCACCGGCTTGTCGGCCAGGTCCGGATTGTCGCGCTTCTCCACCGTCGCGTAGAAGGCGTCACAGTCGATATGAGCGAGCGACAGAGTTCCCAGCGACCGGTGCCGCAGCAGGCGCGGCGACCCACAGGCCGTGCAGCGCCGCGCCTCGGCGCGCTGGTCGGCGAGACAATCCCGGCAGAAGCCGGGCGCAGTCCGTGCGCCTGGGTCGTCGCCGCTCACGGCGTGTCACGCTCCCATGGCTTGTCCTCCAGTACCTGCAGGGCTGCAGCGACGTTGGTGGGGTGAAGCTGGACCGAGTCGGCGAAGGCTTTGGCGGTGGCGTCGTCGCGCAGCACGAAGTTCAGCACGCTGATCAGGAACTGCGGATCGGCGGCGGAACTGCGTAGAGTCTCCGGGCCGATCCCGGTCTCGGCCAGAAACAGGCCGAGACGCTCAGGCTCTCCCGCGATGAAGGAGAGCGCCTGAATCGCCACGATTTCAGCCGCTTGGCGAGGATCTTGAAGCCGCTTTCGCATCGGTTGTGTTTGCCTTTCCGTAACTTCTCGTCTCTATTTTATTCAATCATGCCCGAGTCTTGCGGCTTGTCGAACGATCGCGGGCCGCCGGCCCGGGCATTTTAGTGCGAGTAGTGGAGGGGCGGGATGGCGAAAACCGTCCTGATCGTCGAAGACAACGAGCTCAATATGAAGCTCTTTCGCGACTTGCTGGAGGCCCATGGCTACCAGACGGCGGGAACGAGCAACGGTTATGAAGCGCTCGACCTGGTTCGCAAGCTGCGCCCCGATCTGATCCTGATGGACATCCAACTGCCGCAGGTGTCCGGGCTCGAAGTCACGCGCTGGATCAAGGACGATGCCGAACTCCGTCACATTCCGGTGGTAGCCGTGACCGCATTCGCGATGAAGGGCGACGAGGAGCGAATCCGCGAAGGCGGTTGCGAAGCCTATTTGTCGAAGCCGATCTCGGTCGGCAAGTTCATCGAGACGGTCCGGCGGTTCATCGGCTAGGAGTGGTATCGTGTCAGCGCGTATCTTGGTGGTCGACGACATCCCGGCGAACGTCAAGCTGCTCGAAGACCGGTTGTCGGCCGAGTATTTCGACGTAATCACCGCATCGAACGGCATTCAGGCGCTGGAGATCTGCCAGCGCGCCGAATGCGACATCGTGCTGCTCGACGTGATGATGCCGGACATGGACGGCTTCGAAGTCTGTCGCCGGCTGAAGTCGAATCCGAAGACGCATTTCATCCCGGTGGTGATGGTGACGGCGCTCGACAGCCCGGCCGATCGCGTGCGTGGCCTCGAGGCAGGCGCCGATGATTTCCTCACCAAGCCGGTGTCGGATGTCGTGCTGATCGCACGGGTGCGGTCGCTGACCCGGCTCAAGAT
>NZ_QTKI01000508.1:0-3058 GCF_010820945.1 Rhodopseudomonas sp. BR0C11 | reverse complement strand
GCCTTCGTCAACAACGCCAAGGAGCGCGGCAAGTATCTGTCGAAGTCTCTGGCGGCGCTGTGGACCAAGGCCGAAGCCAAGGTACCACAAGGCGAGATCGGGCCGATCGATTTCGATCCGGTGAGCAATTCGCAGGACCCAGACATCAAATCGTTCGTCATCAAGACCGAGAGCCAGGACGATGCCCGCGCGACGCTGGCGGTGGCGCTGATCGGCAGTCAGTCGCGCAAGGTCGCCGCCGACGGCGTGATCCGTTACGAGCTGGTGCGCGACGGCACATCATGGCGGATCGACGACATCCGCGGCCGCGTCGACGGTCAGGCGTGGTCGGTGCGGCAGATGCTCGAGGCGTCGCTGAAGAACTAATCGAAGCTGCCGGCGTTGCCGCTCCGCGCCATGACGATCGTGGTGCGGTGATGCACGCGCTTCACGCGCTTAAGGCCACCGCCTCCGGGATTGTCCGGGTTGCGCGGCGCAGCGCGGTGTGGCCTTACCCTCCACACCATCCATCGTGGCCTGCGTCGCAACGACGCCGCGCTTGCCACCTCGCCGTCCCCTTGATTTCAACGGGGTCGGCATCACCTTGACAGCCAACGGCACACTGGCTCCTGCCGGCGCGCCGGACATTGAACACGAGGAGACGCTATGAGCGGGACCACAGCCGCGGCCAACGTGCGCGACAACAAGGCGCTGAACCGCTTCGAACTCGACGCCCATGGCGAGATTGCGTTCGCGAATTATCGCCGCACCGGCGGCCGCGTCGTCATCACCCACACCGAGACGCCGCCGCCGCTGCGCGGCCGCGGCATCGCCTCCAATCTGGTGCGCGGCGCCCTCGATCTGATCCGCGCCGAAGGTGCCAAGGTCAGCGCCGGCTGCGGCTTCGTCGCCGACTATCTCGACGCTCACCCGGAATACGCCGACCTCACCGCGTGAGGACTTGGCCGGACCGTTTACTACGGCCGGGCGATTGCCCGCCGCCGCGTGCTGTGGCATCGGTTCCACCGCGCGCGGCCCGCCGGTCCATCCTGTGATCTCCTGCGGCCGCGCTCCGCGCAGGAGCCGCCAATGACCGTGTCACCGCCGCCGGGCTTTCAACCGTTCGCCGTTCAGGACGGCTATATCGGCACCAACGGCCCGTATTACTGGCGGCAGAGTGGCGACAGCCAGCCGGAGTTCGGCTTCCTCAGCGACGATCGCCACGGCAATCCCAACGGCGTGCTGCACGGCGGTGCGCTGCTCGGCTTCCTCGACACCATTCTGGGATTCTCGGTCGTGCTCGCAGGGCAGCGGCGCTGCGCGACGGTGTCGCTCGACAGCCGCTTCATCGCCACCATCGAGCCGGGCGGCTGGATCACCGGCCGCACCACGATGAAGAAGCTGTCGCGCAGCCTCGCCTTCATCGACGCCGAAGCACTCGCCGGTGACAAGCTGCTGGTGACCACAAGCGCTGTGTTCAGGATCTTCGAGTCATAAAGCATCCGGCGCGGCCATGCCGTGCCGCAAGTGAGCGGCACGGCCGACCATCCAAGATGCCGTGTGGATCAGTGCTTGATCTCGGGCGGCAGCTTGCCGCCGTTGGCGACCAGCTTGCTCATCACCTGCTTGTGCAGCCAGATGTTCATCGACGCCGAGTCATTCATATCGCCGCTATAGCCGAGCTCCTTGGCGAGCTCCTTGCGGGCCGACAGGCTGGAGTCGATATCGAGCGCCTTCATCAGGTCGACGATCGAAGTCCGCCATTCCAGCTTCTCGCCTTTGGCTTTGACCGCCTTATCGAGGATCGGTGCGACGTCGACCGACGGTGCGGCCGTCGGCTGCGGTGCAGTCGGCGCCGGCGCGGTGCCTGCGCCAGCGGTCGTCGCCGGAGCCGGCGCTGGCGCGGCTGCGCCACTTGGCGCCGCAGCGGCGCTGTCGCCGAAAATCGCGCTCATGATCTTCCCGAAAATGCTCATGCTGTCTCCCCCTGTTGCGATGCCACGCATCGTCCGCATCAACAGCGCTGACGCCATCTGGGTTCCGCGCGCGGATCACTGCAGAGCGTACCAGCAGAATTGAGCAAACGTGTAGTGACCAAAATCTCCTCGCACTGCAGCATCGAAAGCTCACCAAAGCTTGAGCAACGACTGCTGATAAGCGGCGTTAGGATACCTTCACAGGTCGCGGCAAGCTCGGGTCACAGGACCAGTTCGTTCGTTGCTCTCGCGTCTGGCTCCTTCTGATCGTTCGTCTCCGCGTAAGAAGCGCCCGGCCCGCCGTCATGGCGTAACGGCCGGTGATCACCACTGTCGAACATGGGAGGACGCTACGCATGGCTACGACCTATTCTTCTGCTCCGTCCGCCATCGCTGCGGACGAGGCCACCCCCGCAGTCCACCGCATCGGCTTTGCCGATCTCGGCGCCGCGCTCCGGCAAGGCTGGGAGGACTTCAAGGCGGTGCCGAGCCACGCCGTGATGCTGGTGCTGATCTATCCGGTGCTGGGCCTGGTGCTGGCGCGGCTGGTGCAAGGCTACGCGGTGCTGCCGCTGCTGTTTCCCCTCGCTGCCGGCTTCGCGCTGCTCGGCCCGTTCGCCGCGCTCGGTCTGTATGAGCTGAGCCGGCGCCGCGAACTTGGTGAACCGGCCTTCGCATCGGATGCCTTGGCGGTGCTGCGGTCACCATCGCTCGGCGCAATGCTAGGCTTCGGCGCGATCCTGCTGGCACTGTTTCTGGTGTGGCTGGCGGCGGCGCAGGCTATCTACGTCGCGCTGTTCGGCTATGCCCCGGCGGCTGCTATCCCCGACTTCGCCCGGCGCGTGTTGAGCACGCCGGAGGGGTGGAGCCTGATCCTGGTCGGCTGCGGCGTCGGCTTCCTGTTCGCCCTGGCGGCGCTGTGCCTCAGTGTGGTGGCGTTCCCGATGATGCTGGACCGGCATGCCGGGATCGGCGATGCCATGGCCACTTCCCTCCGGGTGGTCGCGGTCAACCCGCTGCCGATCGCCGCCTGGGGCATCATCGTCGCGCTGCTGCTGGTGGCGGGCTCCGTGCCTGCCTTCCTCGGGCTCGCCGTGGTGAAC
>NZ_QTKI01000507.1:0-3061 GCF_010820945.1 Rhodopseudomonas sp. BR0C11 | reverse complement strand
GTGTCCGGCTTGGCTGTCCCGTCGGTCTTGGCGCCCGCCTTGGTGTCGGCCTTGGCGCCGTTGGCCTGGGCTGCCAGCGCGGCGAGTTTCGGATCGGCCGCAACGCCGGTCTGGGTCGCCTCGGCGGTCCCCGTCTGGTCGGCGGTAGCGGTCTGAGTCGTCGTCGTTCCGGCATCGGCCTTGGCCTTCAGCGCCGCGGCGGCGGCGATCGCCAGTGGCGTGCCGGTCGCGCTGCCCGCGGCGTCACCTTCGGCGTTCGGGCCGGCGGCAGAGGTCGTGATCTGAGCAGCGATCAGCGCGGTCGCGTTCGGCGTGATCGTCACCGGCGGGGTCGCGCCGGCGTCCTTGCTGTCGGTCTGGTCGGCGCCCTTGGCGTCGGTGTCCTTGGCGGCGCCGGATTTGTCGTCCTTGGCCGACTTCGTGTTGTCCGCCTTGTCGCTCTTCGTCGTATCGGTCTTGTCGCCGCCGGTGGTGTCGGTGGTCTTGGCGTCCGGTTTGGCCGGATCGGACGACGCGGCGTTATCGGCGCGGCGGGAGTCGTCGTTGGTGTCGCGGGAGCGGCTGCGATCGGTCGTATCGCTCCGGTCGGTGCGGGAGCTGCGGCTGGTGCCGCGGTCGTCCGAGGCGCTGCTCGAGGACCGGGTGTCCGGCTTCGGCGCCGAGCTGGCCTTGTCGTAGGCAGCGGTATTGCTGTCCACAAGGGCGGCGAAATTGTCCGTATGCGACGAACGCTCGTTGCGCGCCTGGGTGCGAGGCGCGGGGGCGGGCGTGCTGGCTGCGACGTCTGGCGATGCGTTGACCACGGGCAATCTCTCACTCTTCAGTCCAAAGCACCTTCAGCAAGGACCGGGCCAAACAAAAAAATGAGCGAATCCAGATGGTTGGCGTACGCAACGGCAGAGCGGAACCGGGCTTTGCCACGCTATTTCTGCCGCTGCGGCAGAATTTGCCGCGGCCGCGGCCCGCAAAACCGGGCCGCTGCGATTGCGCCTCCGGGAGGCGGCCTATATTAAAAGCATGCATCACCGAGGTTTGCGGAATTGGCCCTGCCGCTTCCGGACATTGCGGAAGGATGACCGCGCGGCGGACGCCGGTCGCAGCTTATGACTGAACCAATGCTCAACAGTCTGGATCTCGAAGGCCGGCCGCAGGACACCCGCGTCGTGGTCGCGATGTCCGGCGGCGTGGATTCCTCGACGACTGCCGCGCTGCTCAAGGCGCAGGGCTACGACGTCGTCGGCATCACGCTGCAGCTCTACGATCATGGCGAGGCGATCCATCGCAAGGGCGCCTGCTGCGCCGGCCAGGACATTCACGACGCCCGCGCGGTCGCCGAGCGGATCGGGATTCCGCATTACGTGCTCGACTACGAAAGCCGGTTTCGCGAGTCGGTGATCGACAGCTTTGCCGACAGCTACGCCTCCGGCGAGACGCCGGTGCCGTGCATCGAGTGCAACCGCTCGGTCAAATTCCGCGACCTGCTTGCGACCGCGCGCGAGCTCGGCGCCTCGGCGCTGGCGACCGGTCACTACGTGTCGTCGCGGCGGCTCGATGACGGATCGCGGGCGCTGGTCTGCGCCGCCGATCGCGACCGCGACCAAAGCTACTTCCTGTTCGCCACCACGCGCGAGCAGCTGCAATTTCTGCGCTTCCCGCTCGGCGACATGACCAAGCCGCAGACCCGCGAGCTGGCGCGGCAGTTCGGCCTCTCGGTCGCCGACAAGCATGACAGCCAGGACATCTGCTTCGTGCCGACCGGGCGCTACACCGACGTGGTCGAGCGGCTGAAGCCGAACGCGATGGAGCCGGGCGACATCGTCGATGTCGACGGCCGTGTGCTCGGCCAGCATCCCGGCATCGTGCATTTCACCGTCGGCCAACGCCGTGGTCTCGGCATCGCGTCGCGCTCGCCGCTTTATGTGCTGCGGCTCGATGCGGCGCGGCGGCAGGTCGTGGTCGGCCCGCGCGAAGCGCTGCTGATGGATCGCATCGTGCTGCGCGACATCAACTGGATTGGCGACGGGGCACTCGACGACGTGATCGGCGACGGCCTGGAGCTGTTCGTCCGGGTGCGCTCGACGCGGGCACCGCAGCCCGCCTGGCTGCGCGCGGCGAACGGCGGCTACGAGGTCGAACTCGTGGTCGGCGAGGAGGGCGTGTCGCCGGGGCAGGCTTGCGTGTTCTACGACGCGGCCGAGGGCCAGGCCCGCGTGCTCGGCGGCGGCTTCATCAAGAGCGCTGCGCCGCGCCGGTTCGAAGGCGGGCGCGAGCAAATCGAGGCGCCGGCGCTGGCCGCCGCGCGCGGCTAAAGGATTTTCGGGGCAGAGTATGGCGAACGACATCGATCGCGCGGGCGTGGCGAAAGCCTACGCGCGCTGGGCGCCGATTTACGATCTGGTTTTCGGCAAAGTGTTCGACAGCGGCCGGCAATCGACCATCGCGGTGGCCGATGCGATCGGCGGGCGTGTGCTCGACGTCGGCGTCGGCACCGGGCTGTCGCTGTCGGATTATTCGAAGACGACGCGGCTGTGCGGCGTCGACATTTCCGAGCCGATGCTGCGCAAGGCGCATGAGCGCGTCCGCACGCTGAATCTCAGCAATGTCGACGTGCTGGCCGTGATGGACGCCAAGAACCTGGCGTTTCCGGCCGATTACTTCGACGCCGTCGTGGCGCAATACGTCATCACCGCGGTGCCGGACCCGGAAGCCACGCTGGACGATTTCGTCCGCGTCCTGAAGCCGGGCGGCGAGCTGATCCTGGTCAACCACATCGGCGCCGAGAGTGGGCCGCGCAAGCTGTTCGAGCTGGCGTTCTCGCCGATCGCGCGCCGGCTCGGCTGGCGGCCCGAGTTCCCGTGGCAGCGGCTGGTGAACTGGGCGGCGCGCAACCGCGGCGTGGAACTCGCCGAGCGCCGGCCGATGCCGCCGATGGGCCACTTCTCGCTGATCCGCTATCGCAAACTGTGACCGTGTGACGCCGGAACGTGGCCCGCGTCACCACGTTGTCCGGGCATGATGTCGAAACTGACCATCGCGCTGGGATGCCTGGCCCTGGCCGCCG
>NZ_QTKI01000506.1:0-3061 GCF_010820945.1 Rhodopseudomonas sp. BR0C11 | reverse complement strand
CTTCAAGACTGGTCATGGTTCACTCCCTCGAGGTGAGGCAGCTCTTCCGGCTGCTTGGTCTTTAGGTCCGTCTCGTCATTGCGAGGAGCGAAGCGACGAAGCAATCCAGGCTTGCTGCGTGACCTTCTGGATTGCTTCGCGTCGCTCGCAATGACGGCAGCGTTGTTAGTGCAGTACGCCGAAAATCTTGCGCGCCTCCTCGGGCGAGGCGATCTCACGCCCGGCCCGGCGGGCGCAGCCGGCGATCTCTTCGATCAGCTGGCCGTTCGAAGTCACCTTCTCGCCGTTGGCCAGATAGAACGTGTCCTCGAGCCCGGTGCGCAGATGGCCGCCGAGATCGGCGCAGGCCTGATGCAGCGGCCAGATTTCGGCGCGGCCGATTGCGGTGACCTGCCAGTGCGCTTCGGGCCGCTTCAGCTTGAGCAGGATCGGCAGCAGTTCAGGATCCGCCGGCATGCCGGAGGCGACGCCCATCACGAAGTTGTATTCGAGCGGGCCGGAATACATCCCGGTCTGCACATACATGCCGACGCAGCGCACGATGCCGACGTCGAAGCACTCGAATTCCGGGATGGTGCCGGCGTCCTTCATGGCATCGAGGAAGTCCTGCACCTTCTCGACCGCGTTATCGAACATCATCGGCGGCCAGGCCCAGCTGTTGTCGGCCTTGACCTTGAGATAGTTGAGCGAACCGGCGTTGCAGGCGGCGATCTCCGGCTTGGTCTCGCGAATGCAGGCGAGCGGGCCCTGGTAGTTCGGGCCCGAGGTGCCGGAGGTGTGATTGATGATGATGCCCGGGCAGGCTTCGCGGATCGCCTGCTGGATCTCGCGCGAGACGTTGACGTCCCAGCTCGGCAGATGGCCCTTGTCGGGGCGCTGATCGCGCAGATGGATGTGAACGATCGCGGCGCCGGCGTCGTAAGCCGCCTTGGCCTCGCGGGCCATCTGTTCCGGCGTCACCGGCACATGGTGCTGTTTCGGATCTGTCAGCACGCCGTTCAGCGAGCAGGTGATCACCGCCTTGTCGCTCATTCGTTTCCAGCCCTTTCAGGTTGCTGTAGCGCCGCATGCGATTGCGACGCGAACCATGTTGGGCAGAATGATGCTGAGCACGCGTCGGCGTATCTTGCGCCGACGCGCTGAGTGCGCTGATCAGGTGCGGCCGTGCCGCAGTTCGGCGACGCGCATGCTCTGCGGATCGCTGCGCCAGATCGCCAGATCGCGCGAGCCAGAGAAGATCGCGCGCGGCTGCAAACCGTAGAAGCGCCGGATCGAATGGCTGAAGTGCGTCGAGTCCGGATAGCCGATGTCCTGCGCTAGGTGCGCGAGGTTGATGTCGGAGTTGACGAAGTGCAGCAGATGCCGCGCCCGCTTCCAGGCACGGAAGGCACGGAACGACACCCCGGTCTCGTCTTTGAACAGATGCAGGAAGCGCGACTGCGACAGGTTGGCGGCGCTGGCGCAATCCTCGGCCGTGACCGTGTCGGTGCCGACGTCGTTGAGGCGGGCGATCGCGCGAGCAACGCGGCGGTCGATCGCGCGGGCCGCCAGCGGCTCGCCGAAGAACAGATTGTCGAATTCGGTGGTGGTGAAGCCGTTGCGGCGCCCGACCGCAACCAGCGCTCCATAGGCCTGCCGGATCCGGCTCGCCAGTGCCATCGCGCCCGCTCCGCCGATCCGCACGCCGAGCGCTGCCATCGGCCCCGGCAGCACCGTTTCGGGCTCGATGATCAGGCTGATGATGCAGCGCGAATCCGATTCGACGTTATGCGGCAGATAAGGCGGCACGAACGCCACCGCGCCGACCTGTTCGGGCCGGCCTTCGATCGTCACCCGCAAGGTGCCCTGCATGGAGACATAGATCGCGTAACCGCCGCTGGTGCGGCGTCGCGGGCGGCCCAGCAGGCCGGCATAAAACACCCGTTCCGGGCTGATCAGCATCAGATGCCCGGATTCCGGACAGGCGTCGTTCGTCATCGTTCCTCCCGGGGCGGGTTGTCGCCCGTTGCCGCATGGTTCTGCGGGTGCCCTCTTCGCGGAGCACCCAGACAATACAGCAACCCGGGACGTTGTCACCGGGCGAGATGACGCGGAGTTCCAGCTCCGGCGGGCAAACTGCGCCGGAGCTTAAGTGAATGATTTCAGGCCCGTTTCGGCACCTGCTGGGCCTCGCCGGCGCGGGTTTCGGCCTCCAGCGCCCGCTGGTAGCCGTCGCGCTGCTGCAACCGGGCCCAATAGGCGGTGACGTTCGGGCCGAAATCCTTGGCCAGGCCGAGATTGCTGGCGAGACGCAGGGCATAGCCGTTGACCACGTCGGCGGCGGTAAACCGGCCGGCGCAAAGATAATCGCCCTGCCCCGCCGCGGCCTCGACCGCGCGCAGCCGGCCCAAGAACCATTTGGCGTAGTCCTCGACCACCTGCGGCTGACGCCGCTCGTTCGGCTCCAGCGTGCCGTAGCGCAGCACGAGCGTCTGCGGGAAGGTCAGCGTCGCGTCGGAGAAGAACATCCAGTTGAGGTACGCGCCATAGGCCGGATCATCGACAGCAACCACCAGCGGCGTCGGACCGTGACGCGTGCCGAGATACTGACAGATGCCGGACGACTCCGTCATCTTGGTGTCGCCGTCGATCATGAACGGGATGGTGCCGAGCGGATTGATCGCCAGATACTCCTTGGCGAACACCCGCGGCGGAAACGGCAGCATCTTCAGCTCGTATGCGAGCCCCATCTCCTCCAGCATCCACAACGGCCGAAACGACCGCGCGCCATGGCAGTGATACAGCGTGATCATGGTGTTCGCTCCCTTTTCAGCGTCATTGCGAGGAGCAAAGCGACGAAGCAATCCACTTCAGTGCACGAGGCTGAATTGCTTCGCTTCGCTCGCAATGACGACGGTCTGATCTCGACCTAGTCTAGGCCTTCCCCGGCAGTGTGCCGTTCATCTTGCACAGAATGCCGAGCATCACCTCGTCGGCGCCGCCGCCGATCGCGGTCAGGCGGCTGTCGCGATATGAGCGGCTTACCAGGGTTTCGTTCATGAAGCCCATGCCGCCCCAGAAC
>NZ_QTKI01000505.1:0-3088 GCF_010820945.1 Rhodopseudomonas sp. BR0C11 | reverse complement strand
GCGTGGCCGCGGCAGCGATGATCGTTTCCTCCGGAAGCCGTTTCGCCGTGCCGTCTTCGGGATCGGCGGCAGTCTGGCGGCCGTCGCGGTGTCCCAGCAGCATCAGCGGCGCGCCGCCGATCCAAGCGAAGCGGGCTTCGACGACACCCGGAAGAAGCGTGGTGGGAAGCTTGGCATCGATCGTCGGAGCATCGTGGCCGGCATAGCGCTGCAGCATGTCGCGGCTTTCGCCGCGGCGGGCGAAGGCCTCGCCCGGGTTCATCGACAGCCAGCCCGAGACTATCCAGGTCAGCACGACCACGCCGCCGATCAGCCCGGTGATGTGGTGCCACGCCATCCAGCCGCGATACGGCGTGATCCGCCCCGATGCGTAGCGTCGCCGCAGGCCGGCGCGGAGCAGTCCGATCCAGATCCCGCTCGCCGCGACCGTCATCAAGATGCCAGAGACCCACAGCACCACCTGCCGCCATAGCGGCCCGTCCTGGCGCAGCACTGTGAAGTAGATCCAGTGCGGGATCGCGCCGAACCAGTTCCAGATCCGCTCCTGCCGCGTCGTATCGAGCACGATCTCGCCGCCGCGCGACGCGACATAGAGCTCGGTCCCGGCGGCGTCGCCGAGCCCGATCAGGTACAGCGGCCTGAACGGATCGTAGCGCGAGGTCACGCTCCATTGGTCGCGATCGACCGTCTCGATCAGCCGCGGCGCGACTGCGGCCGGATGATGGCGCGCGATCCCCAGCGCCTGATCGGCGGTGACTTGATCGATCTTGCGGCCGTCGACCGCCGAGACGGTGGTGCGCCGGCCGTTCCAGTCGAGCAGCCGGTACACCGGCTCGGTATCGAGCATCACCAGCCGCAGGTCGCGCGGATAGTGCATCACGCCGGCCATCTGCATCGCCTGATCGGGCGGCAGCGTGACGCGCTGCCAGGCGAGGTCGGGCAACGCCGCCCAGCGTTCTTCTTTGTCGAAATGCGGAAACGCGACGTACATCATTACCACGCCGGAGATGAACCACATCGCGAACAGCAGACATCCGGCAATGCCGAGCCAGCGGTGGCCGAGATACAGCCACCGCTTCGCGCGCCTGACGACGCTTCGCATCGCCTAGAACTTCACATTGTAGGACAGTTCCGCGGTGCGCGGCATGCCGAGCTGCCACATGGTCGTGTTGCCCGACGTGGTGTAGACGGTGTCGAACAGATTGTAGACGCGCAGCGCGAAGGTCTGCCGGGCGTCCGGCTTCCACATCAGCCCGGCATTGACGACGTTATAGGCCGGCCGCACCAGCGTGTTGGCGTCGTCGGCCCAGGTGTCGCCGACGAGCTGTATGCCGGCATTGGCCGACCAACCCGGCGCGAACGCCCAGGTCGCCCAGATGTTGCTGACGATCTGCGGCACGTTGTTGGGGACGTTGCCGGCGTAGTTCACCGCCCGGCCGCCGACCACCTGGGTGAAGTCGTCGTATTTGGCCCGCAGCCAGGCGACGTTGGCGTCGAGCCGGATGGTTTCGGTGACCTTGAGGCCGGCCGAGGCTTCGATGCCGCGCGAGGACTGCTGGCCGATCGGCAGCGGGTTGGTGTTGGCGGGGTTCTGCGGATCGCGCGCCAAGATATTGTTCTTGACGATCTGATACGCCGCCAGGGTCCATTCGGCGCGACCGCCGGCGAGCTGCTGCTTGATGCCGACCTCCACCTGCTTGCCGGTCGAGAGCGAGAAGTCGCGGTTCACGCCCGTCATGGTGATCAGGTTGGTGACCGGATCGACCGCGGTCGAATACTGACCGTAGATCGAGAGGTTCTCGATCGGATTGTACACCGCCCCGACCCGCCAGCTCGGCGCCGAGTAGGTCTTCTCGAAACTGTTCGAAGGCGAGAGGAAATCGGTGCGCTGCACCGTCGGATTGTCAGAGCGGATGCCGCCGATCAGCGAAAGCTGGTCGGTCAGGCTGAGCCGGTTCTCGGCGAACACGCCATATTGTGTCGTCAGCGTATGGAAGCTCGGCCGCGTCGGGCTCACCGGCAGGAAATTGCCTGGATCGAAATTGTACGTGGGCACCGAGGATGCGCCGGCGTAAGGCGAGTTGTTGGTGTGGGTGAAGGCGATGCGGTTGACGTCGAAACCGGCGACGAATTCGTTGGCGAGGCCGAAGACATGGCCCTTGAAGGTGGTGTCGAAGCGGTTGCCGATCTGCTCCTGGTCGTGAAAGATCTCGATATAGGAGCTGCGGTTGATATTTCCGGTGGTCGGGCTGAACGCGTAGCTCTCGACGTCCTTCCAGTGCCGGTGCGTGCTGAGATAGTAGGTGACGTTCTTGACCGAGACGCCTTCGGCAACGTCCCACTCGGTCTTGAGCTGGGTCCAGTTGTCGCGATAGCGGATCGAGGCATCGCCGACATTGTAGTTCTGGAAGCGCAGCGCCTCGTCGAGCCGGCCGTTCACCAGAGGCGTGCCGAAATAGCGCGACGGGCTGCGGTCGGCGTAGTCTTCGCTCAGCGTAAAGGCGAGATTGTCGGCGGCCTGTACCCGGACCGAACCGGACACCGCGACGTTCGATGTCTTGTCACGGTCGACCCAGCCGTCCGACATGTTGCCGATCGCCGCCAGCCGATAGCTGACATTGGGATTGATCGGGCCGCTGGAGTCGACCGCGAGGCGCCGCGTCAGGTTGGTGTCGAGCGAGATCTCCGCCTCGTTGCGTTGCACGTCGAGCGGCTTCTTGGAGATCACGTTGATGGCGCCGCCGATCGCGCCTTCGCCGTACATCACCGAGGCCGGGCCGCGCAGCACTTCGATGCTCTGGGCCGTCCAGGTGTCGAACGGGAACGTCATGGTGCCGGAGCCGACATACAGCCGGGTGCCGTCGTAGAGCGACATCACCGTGCCGTTGCCGGTGAATCCGCGCGTGGTGAAGGCGAGGCCGCCATTTCCCGGACGCGGGCTCGCGGTGAACCCGGTGGCGTTCTGCGTCACCGCGTCGATGACGTTGTGCTGGCCGCGCTCGGCGATGGTCTCGGCGCGAATCACTTCGACGCTGGCCGGTGTCTGCAGCGGCGTCAGGCCGAGGCGGCTGCCGGTCGAGGACGGGGT
>NZ_QTKI01000504.1:0-3089 GCF_010820945.1 Rhodopseudomonas sp. BR0C11 | reverse complement strand
GCGCAGCCCCCGAGGCGCTCGCAGGCCTCCCCACGCCCGACGCGGTGTTCATCGGCGGCGGCGCCAGCCGCCCGGGCGTGATGAATGCGGTGTGGCAGGCGCTGCCCCCCGGCGGCCGGCTGGTGGTCAATGCGGTGACGTTGGAGACCGAGGCGCTGCTGATCGACTGGTATCGTCGTCACGGCGGCGAGCTGCTGCGGCTCGGCGTCGAGCGCGCCTCGCCGGTCGGCGGCCTTACTGGATGGCGCGCGGCAATGCCGGTGGTGCAATGGAGCGTCCGCAAATGACCGCGGTCGTCATCGGCATCGGCTTTCGCGCCGCCACGCCCGCGTCGTCGATCATCGACGTGATCGAGACCGCGCGCCGCGCCGCCGCCCCGCACCAACCATCCGCGCTGGCGACTGCAGCGGACAAAGCCGATCACAGCAGCTTGCGCGAGGCCTCGACAGCAGCGGCTCTCCCCGTCTTGCCGGTCGAGACGGCTGCGCTCGAACAAGCCGCCGCACGTATCAAGACGTCGTCTGCCGTGGTCGCGCATCACCGCGGTGTCGGCAGCGTCTGCGAGGCCGCGGCGCTCGCCGCCGCCGGACCGACGGCGCGGCTAATCGTATCCCGTTTGATCTCGCAGGATCGCCTCGCGACGGCCGCGGTGGCGATCGAGGAGCCGTTGCCATGACTGTTCACTTCATCGGCGCCGGCCCCGGCGCCCCCGATCTGATCACCGTGCGCGGCCGTGACCTAGTGATGCGCTGCCCGGTGTGCCTCTACGCCGGGTCGTTAGTCCCGCGCGAGATCGTGGCGCTGTGCCCGAAGGACGCACGCGTGGTGGACACCGCACCGCTCGATCTCGACGCCATCACGGCGGAGTTCGTTGCCGCTGCCGAAGCGGGCCACGACGTCGCCCGGCTGCATTCCGGCGACCTGTCAGTGTGGAGCGCGATGGGCGAACAGATCCGCCGCCTGGAGCAGCACGGCATCCCCTACACCGTCACACCCGGCGTACCGTCGTTCGCAGCGGCCGCTGCGGTGCTCGGCCGTGAACTCACCTTGCCCGAAGTCGCGCAGACCGTGGTGCTGACGCGCACCTCTGGCCGTGCCTCCGCAATGCCGCCGCGCGAGACGCTGGAAGCCTTCGCCGCCACCGGCGCGACGCTGGCGATCCATCTGTCGATCCACGTCCTTCCCGATGTCGTCGAACGGCTGCGTCCGCATTACGGCGACGACGGCGCGGTCGCCGTAGTGGTGCGCGCGAGCTGGCCGGAGCAGCAGGTGATCCGCGGCACGCTCGGCTCGATCGCCGCGCAGGTCGCAGCCGAAGGCATCGACCGCACCGCGTTGATCCTAGTCGGGCCGTCGCTCGCCGCCACCGATTTCCGCGAGAGCTCGCTGTACGCGCCCGACTACGACCGCCGCTATCGCCGCTCGGCGGAGGACGGCCGTGACCGTAACTGATCACGTCGTAACAAAGGCGACGAACGGCCGTCCGCCGGGGTTGATCATCGCGGCGCCGTCGACCAATAGCGGCAAGACCACGGTGACGCTGGCGTTGCACGCGGCACTACGCCGCCGCGGCCTCACCGTGCAGCCTTACAAATGCGGGCCCGATTACATCGACCCGGCGTTTCACGAGATCGCCGCCGGCCGGCCTTGCTACAATCTGGACTCCTGGTCGTTTAGCCAAGACCGCATCACGTCCCTGCTCGATGCTGCAGCGGGCGCCGATCTCTGCCTCGCCGAAGGCGTGATGGGGCTGTTCGACGGAGGCAGCGCGGTCGGCGCGTGGGGTAACGGCGCCACCGCCGATATCGCCGCGTTCACCGGCTGGCCGGTCGTGTTGGTGATCGACGTCGCCGGCCAGGCGCAGTCCGCCGCCGCGCTGGCGCTTGGCTTCGCCCGCTATCGCAGCGACCTCCACATCGCCGGAGTCATTCTCAACAACGTCGCCAGCCCGCGCCATGAGGCGCTGGTCCGCGACGGTTTCGCCGCGCACGACATTCCAGTGCTGGGCAGCTTCGAGCGGCAGCGCGATCTCACACTGAAGAACCGCCATCTCGGCCTGGTGCAGGCGCGCGAGACCGCGAGGCTCGACAACCGCCTGCAGCAACTCGCTGACAGCGCCGTGCGCGGCATCGATCTCGATGCGGTGATCCGCGCCGCACAACCGGCGCGTCCGATCGCATCGACTAACCGGCCGCTGACGCCGCCGGGTCAGCGCATCGCGCTGGCGCACGACGACGCGTTCTCCTTCATCTATCCACACCTCACCGCCGGCTGGCGCGCCGCCGGAGCCGAGATCGTGCCGTTCTCGCCGCTGAACGACGAAGGCCCAGACCCGTCCTGCGACGCCGCGTGGCTGCCGGGAGGCTATCCCGAGCTACACGCCGGGCGTCTTGCAGCCGCGACACGGTTCAAAGCGGCGCTCGTTGCGTTTGCAGAAACGCGCCCGGTGCATGGCGAGTGCGGCGGCTACATGACGCTGGGGGCCGGCCTGATCGATGCCGACGGCACGTGCCATGCGATGGCCGGACTGCTCGGCCTCGAAACCGACTTCGCCAGCCGCAAGCTGCATCTCGGCTATCGCCTCGCGACCTTGCAGGCCGCAGCCGCCGGCCATGCCGCGGGCACCATTCTGCGCGGTCATGAATATCACTACGCCCGCGTCGTCACCGTGGCGGACGAGCCGCTCGCCGAGATCCGCGATCCCGCCGGCCAACTCACTGCTGAGACCGGCAGCCGCCGCGGCCACGTCACCGGCACCTTCTTCCATCTGATCGATGTCGCCGAGGAGGCGATCGCCTGATGTCCAACTCTTTAGAAAGCGCCGCTGCACCCGGCCGCATCACGCTGGTCGGCGCCGGCCCGGGCGATGCCGACCTGCTGACGCTGCGGGCGATCAAGCGCCTGCAGGCCGCAGACGTCGTGCTATACGACGACCTCGCCGGCGAAGACTTCATGGCCTATCTCGATCCCAACGCCGAGATGGTCGCGGTCGGCAAGCGCGCCGGCCATCCCTCGCCGCGCCAGGACGAAGTCAGCCGCCTCGCGATCAGCTACGCACTCCGCGGCAAGCACGTGGTGCGGCTGAAGGC
>NZ_QTKI01000503.1:0-3090 GCF_010820945.1 Rhodopseudomonas sp. BR0C11 | reverse complement strand
GCTTCGGATTGGCCCGCAGCTTTTCGAATTCGTGCGGGTTCTCGTTCAGCGCCAGCACCGAGCCCGACATGGTGTTGCGGGTGGTGTCGTTGCCGCCGACGATCAGCAGCAGGATGTTGCCGATCAGGTTGTCGCGGTCCATCGTCCGGGTGGCGTCGTGATGCGCCATCATCGACAGCAGGTCGTTACGCGGCTCCGAGTTCACCCGCTCGTTCCACATCCGGGCGAAATACGCGGCGCATTCGTTCAGCTCGTCACGGCGCTGCTGCTCGGATTCGACCACGCCGCTCTTCGGCAGCGCGGTGGCGACGTCGGACCAGCGCGTCAGCTTGCGGCGTTCGTCGAACGGAAAATCGAACAGCGTCGCCAGCATCTGCGTCGTCAGTTCGATCGAGACGCGGTCGACGAAGTTGAAGGTCTCGCCCCGCGGCAGTCCGTCCAGCACTTTTTGGGTCCGGCCGCGGATCAGCACCGCCAGTTCGTCCAGATGCTGCGGCGTGAACATCGGCGACACCGTCTTGCGCTGCGCCGAGTGCCGCGGCTCGTCCATCGCGATGAAGCTCGGCCAGTCGTAACCGACCGGCGCGTCGCGGATCGAGATGCCGCCGAGCGTGGAATCCGACGAGAAGATCTGGTGGTTGGTGTCGACATGCATGATGTCGTTGTACTTGGTGACGCTCCAATACGGCTCGATCGGCGCATTGGTGCAGTAATGCACCGGCTCTTCCTTGCGCAGCCGTTCGAACCACGGCCATAGCGTGTCGTCGCGGAAGTGCCGCGGCGCGCCGGGATGGAAATCCTTCAGCGGGGTCGCATAAGCTTCCTCGCGCGCCGCCCGCAGCCGCGCCGCTTTTCCGGTCTCGATGGTGCCGTGCATCGTCGTCCTCCCTGGCCATGTCATGGACGCTCGCCTCAAAGCGGCGGCGGTCGCGGTCGGATTTTTTTGTCCCGCCATGGTTCGGTCCGGCGGGTTCGGCCGTCTGATCAGATCGTCAATAGGCGGCAGCGGTGGGGCGCTTTCGGGGAGCCTGACCGGCCGTTCGAACAAATTGATTTGACGGTAGAAAAGCGCTCCGCGCGCGACTTGCGTCGACAAGCTGGAGACCATGCTGCACCGCCCGACCATTGGAGCCTTCTCAGGCTCCCGACGCCGTGACATGGTGCGCGCAAACAACACACGGCGACGCTGCAGGCGCCGCCGAGCGGAGCGAGCACCCAGCATGATTCCCAACGCGCAGAGCCTGTTCAACTTCGATCTCGGCGAGACCGCCGACGCGATCCGGGAGACCGTTCGCGACTTCGCCGCTAACGAGATCGCACCGCGCGCCGAGGCCATCGACAAGACCAACACGTTCCCGCGCGATCTGTGGCCGAAGCTCGGCGCGCTCGGTCTGCACGGCATCACCGTCGAGGAAGACTACGGCGGCGCCGGGCTTGGCTATCTCGAGCACTGCATCGCGATGGAGGAGATCTCCCGCGCCTCGGCCTCGGTCGGCCTGTCCTACGGCGCGCACTCCAACCTCTGCATCAATCAGCTCCGCCGCAACGGCAACGAAGCGCAGAAGCGCAAATATCTGCCGAAGCTGATCAGCGGTGAACACGTCGGCGCGCTGGCGATGAGCGAGCCGGGCGCCGGCTCGGACGTGGTGTCGATGAAGACCCGGGCCGACAAGAAGGGCGACCGCTTCATCCTCAACGGCAACAAGATGTGGATCACCAACGGCCCGATCGCCGAGACGCTGGTGGTGTACGCCAAGACCGATCCGAACGCCGGGCCGCGCGGCATCACCGCGTTCCTGATCGAGAAGGGCTTCAAGGGGTTCTCAACCGCGCAGAAGCTCGACAAGCTCGGGATGCGCGGCTCCGACACCGGCGAACTGGTGTTCGAGGATTGCGAAGTGCCGGAGGAGAACGTGCTCGGCGAGGTCGGCCGCGGCGTCAATGTACTGATGAGCGGGCTCGACTACGAGCGCGCGGTGCTGGCCGCCGGCCCGGTCGGCATCATGCAGGCCTGCATGGACGTGGTGCTGCCCTACGTGCACGAGCGCAAGCAGTTCGGCGAGCCGATCGGCACGTTCCAATTGGTGCAGGGCAAGGTCGCCGACATGTACGTGACGATGAACGCCTCGCGCGCTTACGTCTATGCGGTCGCCAAGGCGTGCGACCGCGGCGAGACCACCCGCGAAGACGCCGCCGGCGCGATCCTGTACGCCGCCGAACGCGCCACGCAGTGCGCGCTCGATGCCATCCAGCTGCTCGGCGGTAACGGCTACATCAACGACTATCCGACCGGCCGCCTGCTGCGTGACGCCAAGCTCTACGAAATCGGCGCCGGCACCAGCGAGATCCGCCGGATGCTGATCGGCCGCGAGCTATTCACCAAGACGGCGTAAGGCGTCACGCGTTGCAAGGGCGCCATCTTGGCGCCCTTGCTTTGACATCTGTGGCCCCTATGGCTCCGCCCCTCGCTTGAAATCGGAGGGACAAAGATGGACGCCAAGGAGGTCTCCGCGCATTGGGAAAGCAACGCCGAGACGTGGACGATGCTGTCGCGTGCCGGCCATGACCGATATCGCGATGCGCTGAATACGCCGGCTTTCCTCGCGATGTTGCCGACGGTCGCTGGTCTGAAGGGGCTGGACCTCGGCTGCGGTGAAGGCACCAACACGCGCGCCGTCGCGCGGCTCGGCGCCTCGATGACCGGCCTCGACATCGCCCCGACCTTCCTGCGCCATGCCCGCGACTCCGAACGACGTGATCCGCTCGGCATCGACTACGTGCTGGGAGACGGCCTCACGCTGCCGTTCGCAGACGGCAGCTTCGATTTCGTGACGGCCTTCATGTCGATGATGGACATGGTCGACCAGGCGACTGTGCTCCGCGAGGTGGCGCGAATCCTGAAGCCGGGCGGCTTTTTGCAGTTTTCCATCCTGCATCCCTGCTTCGTGCCGCCGACACGCCGCAACATCCGCGATGAGCACGGCGTTCCGGTGGCCATCGAACTGGCTGATTACTTCGACGAGAGCGACGGCCGTGTTGAGCGGTGGTTGTTTTCCGGCCTCTCGCCGGAGCAGCAGGCCACGCTGACGC
>NZ_QTKI01000502.1:0-3111 GCF_010820945.1 Rhodopseudomonas sp. BR0C11 | reverse complement strand
AGCTGGTGTCGATGACTTCCTCGCTCAGGCGACGCCGGAGGACAAGCTCAGGCTGATCCGCGACGAGCAAGCCCAGGGCCAGCTGGTGGCGATGTGCGGCGACGGCACCAACGACGCGCCGGCACTGGCGCAGGCCGATGTCGGTGTAGCGATGAATTCCGGCACCCAGGCGGCGCGCGAAGCCGGCAACATGGTCGATCTCGACTCCAACCCGACCAAGCTGATCGAAGTGGTCGAGATCGGCAAGCAGCTGCTGATGACCCGAGGGGCGCTGACCACGTTCTCGATCGCCAACGACGTCGCCAAGTACTTTGCCATCATCCCGGCGATGTTCCTGGCGTTCTATCCGCAGCTCGGCGTGCTGAACGTCATGCACCTTGCCAGTCCGCAGAGCGCGATCCTGTCGGCGATCATCTTCAACGCGCTGATCATCATTGCGCTGATCCCGCTGGCGCTAAAGGGCGTCTCGTATCGCCCGGTCGGCGCAGCGGCGCTGCTGCGGCGCAATCTTCTGATCTACGGCCTCGGCGGAATCCTGGTGCCCTTCGTCGGCATCAAGGCGATCGATCTGGCTGTTTCGGCCCTGCATCTGGTGTGAGGAGAAGTCGTCATGTTGAAAGAAGTTCGCCCCGCTGTCGTGTCGCTGCTGGCGCTCACCATGATTACCGGCTTGGCCTATCCGCTCGCTGTCACCGGCATTGCCGCCGTGCTGTTTCCGTATCAGGCTCAGGGCAGTCTGGTTGAACGCGGCGGCCAGATCGTCGGCTCGGCGTTGATCGGGCAGGAGTTTAAGGAGGACCGCTATTTCCACGGCCGTCCTTCGGCCACCACGGCACCCGATCCGGCCGATGCCAGCAAGACGATCCCGGCGCCGTACAATGCCGCGAACTCCGGCGGCTCCAATCTCGGTCCGACCAGCAAGGCTCTGGCGGATCGTTTGAGCGAAGACGTGGCCAAGCTGAAGGCTGAGAACCCAGCCGCCGCGATCCCGGTCGATCTCGTCACCACCAGCGGCAGCGGACTCGACCCGGATGTCTCGCCGGAAGGCGCGTTATTTCAAGTGCCGCGTGTCGCCAAGGCGCGTGGCGTCCCGGAGGAGCAAATCCGCAAACTGGTCACAGCCTCTGTGCAGCCGCCGCTCGGCGGCGTGCTCGGCGAGCCGCGCGTCAACGTGTTGAAGCTCAATCTGGCGCTCGACGCGGTGCCGCGCTGACGTGCGCTGCTAGGCGAGTCCGCTGCGGTCGGATATATTTTGTCCATGCCTGATCCGCGCGCTGAGCCGCCTTCGCGACCATCTCCGGACGCCTTGCTTGAACAGGCAAGGCGGCAGGAGCCGGGCACGGGCCGGCTCAAGGTCTTCCTCGGCGCGGCTCCGGGCGTCGGCAAGACCTTCGCGATGCTGCAGAGCGCGCACGCCCGCGCCAAGGCCGGTGTCGACGTGGTGATCGGGTATGCTGAGACCCACGGCCGCGCCGAGACCGAGGCCTTGCTCGCCGGCCTGGAGACTGTCCAGCGCCGGCGCATCGCCTATAAGGGCCAGACCCTCGAAGAGATGGATCTCGATGCGGTGCTGGCGCGCCGCCCGCAGCTCGCCATCGTCGACGAGCTGGCGCACAGCAATGCTCCGGGCAGCCGCCATCCCAAGCGCTATCTCGACGTATTGGAGCTGCTGGCGAACGGCATCGACGTCTACACCGCCGTCAACATTCAGCACATCGAGAGCCTGAACGATGTGGTGGCGCAGATCACCACGGTCCGGGTGCGCGAGACCGTCCCGGACTCGGCCTTCGAGCGCGCCGATGCGATCGAACTGGTCGACCTGACGCCGGACGACCTGATCCAGCGCCTCAAAGAGGGCAAGGTCTATGTGCCCAAGCAGGCCGAGCGCGCGCTGGAGCACTATTTCTCGCCGGGCAACCTGACCGCGCTACGCGAACTGGCGCTGCGGCGTACCGCCGAGCGGGTCGACGAGCAGCTGCTGTCGCACATGCAGGCCAATGCGATCGCCGGGCCGTGGGCAGCGGGCGAACGCGTGCTGGTGTGTGTCAGCGACGATGAGCGCTCGCAAGGGCTGGTTCGCTATACCAAGCGGCTCGCCGACCGGCTGCGCGCGCCGTGGACGGCGATCAATATCGAGACGCGGCGCAGTCTGTCGCTGACCGAGCAGCAGCGCGACCGGCTGGCCGATACGTTGCGTCTGGCCGAGGCGCTCGGCGGCGAGGCGCTGGCGATCCCCGGCGGCGATCGCAGCCTGGCGCACGACATCCTGGCCTTCGCGCGCGCCAACAACAACACCCAGATCGGCGTCGGCAAGGCGCCGCGCTCGTTCTGGTACGAAGCTCTGCGCGGATCCACCGTACACGAGCTGGTGCGCGGCTCCGGCAACATCTCGATCCACGTCATGACCGGGACGGCGGTCTCGGCCGAGGAAAACCGAAGCCGGTCGCTGCGGCCGGCGGAAGGCAGCGAGCCGTTCAACCCGTGGCCGTATCCGATGGCGCTCGGGATGGTTGGTATTGGCCTCGGCGTTGCCAAGCTGATCGAACCGTTCTTCAGCATCGAGAACGTCGACCTGGTGTTTCTCACCGCGGTGGTCGGTGTGTCAGTCCGCTACGGACTCGGCCCGTCACTGCTGGCGAGCCTCGCGGCATCGCTGTGCTACAACTTCTTCTTCCTGCCGCCGGTGTACACCTTCACCATCACAGACCCGACCAATATCGTCGCGTTCTTCTTCTTCATGCTGATCGCGATCCTGGTGTCGAATCTCGCCGGCCGTGTCCGCGCTCAGGCTACCGCAGCCTCGCAACGCGTGCGAACAACGGAGTCGCTGTACGCTTTCAGCCGTAAGCTCGCCGGCACCGCTGCGCTCGACGACGTGCTGTGGGCGACCGCGTATCAGATCGCGCTGATGCTGAAGGTGCGGGTGGTGCTGCTGCTCCCCGAGCAGGGCCGCATTGCCGTCAAGGCCGGCTATCCGCCGGAGGATCAGCTCGATCCGGCCGATCCCGCAGCCGCGAATTGGACGTGGGAGAACGACCGGGTTGCGGGGCGCGGCCCCGACACCTTGCCCGGCGCCAAACGTTTGGTTCTCCCGGTGCCGGCCGGGGCGGG
>NZ_QTKI01000501.1:0-3112 GCF_010820945.1 Rhodopseudomonas sp. BR0C11 | reverse complement strand
GGGCGCCGCGCAGCGACTCGATCGAATATGGCTTGCGGACGATCGGTAGGTCGCGCATGCGCTCCGGGATCATCGCGGTGTCGCCGTAACCGGTGGCGAACATGAACGGGATTCCGAGCCGCTCCAGTTCGTCGGCGACCGGCAGTGAACTGCCGTTGCCGAGATTGACGTCGAGGATCGCCAGCGTCGGCGGTCGCTGCGCGATCGTCAGCAGCGCCTCTTCGGCGGACGCGACCGAGATCACCGACTTGGCACCGATCGCACCGAGCATTTCCTCGGCATCGAGTGCAATCACGAGCTGATCTTCGACCAGCAGGATCGCCGCATTGGCGATATTCAGCGAACTGCTGTCGACGCTCGCAGTGGCCGGCTGCGGGCTCGACAGCCGCTGCAGCGACTCGGTGACGAACTGGCCGGGAATACCGAGCCGCGCGACGACACCGCCCGGCGTGTAGTCGATCTCGCTCCAGCCGCCGAGATCGAACGGAATGCTGCGGCTCAGCAGCACGGTGCCGAAGCCGTGCCGGGTCGGCGGCCGGACCGGCGGGCCTCCGCTCTCGGTCCATTCGATATCGCAGCGGCCGTCGTCGCGCACCGACCAGCTCACTCGCAGATGGCCCGATGAGCGAGACAATGCGCCGTACTTCGCCGCATTGGTGGCCAGCTCGTGCAGCACCAGCGCCAGCACCGAATAGGCGCGGGAATCGAGGCCGACGTCCGGGCCATCCAGCGTGATCTGCGTGGCGGGGTAGGGCGACAGTTCGGCGCGGATCAGATCGAGCAGCGCCCCGCCGCCGTCGGACCGCACCACCTGATCGTGCGCGAACGACAGCGCCATGATCCGCCCGCGCAAGGCCGAGGCGAATTCCTCCAGCGATTTGCCTTCGCCGGCCGGCTGGTTCACCAGCGATTTGATCAGCGCCAGGATGTTCTTGACGCGATGGTTCAGCTCCTCGTTGAGGACGCGCTGACGCACTTCGGCCTTCTTGCGCTCGGCCGAGAGAATTTCGCTCTGCCGCAGCAGCACTTCGCGCAGGCCGACCTGGATGGTGGCCGCCGTGTCGCGGTCATCCGCGCTCCACGGGATCGACTGGCCTTCGACCTGCTCTTTCCAGATCGAGAAACTCTTGCGCGGCGTCAGCCGGTCGCCCAGCGGTCCGGTGTCGTAGGTCTTGTTCGGATCGCCCGCCCAGTTCAGTGTCTGCACTTGCTCCTTGCGGAAAAATAACAAGTAATCGCCGGCTGTCTGCGACAGCGGGATCGCCAGCATGCCGGCGGCCGCGCCCGCATAGTCGGTCGCCGCCACGATCCGGTCGGCGAGGGCATGGGTGGCGACGATCTCGTTTCCGGCCCGGCCGGTGAGCAGATACATGATCGACGGCAGCGCGTTGGCCGGCGGCGTCGAGCCATGCGCGGTCCAGACCCCGTTCATCCACAGGCCGACACCATCGCTCGGAATCAGGTCGGCGATGCGTGGGAGGTTGGCGCGCAGGAAGTCGTCGACCGAGGCATCGAACGACATCTGGCTGGTCAGCGCGTCGAGCGTTCGCCGGGTGCGCAGCGACGACTGGAAGCGGCGTTGGTGGTGGACCGCGGTGAAATGCAGCGAGAAGAAATCGGCGAACATTTCGGCGGCGACGCGCTGGGCCATCGGCACCACGCGCGGTTCGTAGTGATGGCAGGCGATCAGCCCCCACAGCGTGCCGTCGATGATGATCGACAGCGACATCGAGGCGCTGACGCCCATGTTGCGCAGATATTCGAGATGGATCGGCGAAACGCTGCGCAAGTGCGCGAACGACAGATCGAGCGCGGCGCCGGAAGCATCGCGCTCCGGCACGATCCGGCTGCTGTCGCCGCGCGAATCCGAGATCACGCGGATGGCGTTCTTCAAGTATAGCAGCCGCGCCTGCTGCGGGATGTCGGAGGCCGGGAAGTGCTGGCCGAGAAAACTCTCGAGGTCGCTGCGCTTGGCCTCCCCGATGACCTTGCCGGATCCGTCGGCCGCGAAGCGATACATCATGACCCGGTGATAGCCGAGCATCGCCTGCAGATAGCGCGGCACCCGCGCCGCCATCTCGTCGAGAGACTTCAACTCCTTGGTGCGTGCGATGATCTGCCGCGTCAGCCGCAGCGGGTTGTCGGCCTGGTCGGCGGCCGCGGGCTCGAATTCGATAATCGAGGTGCCGTCGTGATGATGCAGTGAGACGTCGAAGGTGCGTCCGGTGCCGCCGTCGCGCCAGCCGAAGATCAGCGCCGGTCGCTTCGGATCGGAGGCCTGCGCCAGCGCGTTGCGCAACGTGTGTGCCTCCGTCTCGCCGAAGTAATCGGCCAGCAGCTCGCCGACCCGTGGCGTCTCGCGGCCCAGGATGGCGCCGGCGTTTTCCGAGATGCGCGTGATCCGCACGGCTTGCGAGTCGCACGCCAGCAGACAGCCGCGCGGCTGAATGCTGCCGGGGATGTGGATCGGCTCGCGATCGCAGGAGGTGAGGTCGACCTTATGCGGCATGGCGTGCCCTCCGCGTCGGCGCGGCGCACGGTGCTACACACCTGATCTCATTTGAGCGATGAGCAGAAGCAGTCGTCGATAGGATCGTTGCGCCTACAGCCAATGGGTGCCTTACGGTGTGGGGAGGAGCGAGCTGACAAGCCGTCCACCGGGCTAAGGCTGGAGACACTTGCAACGTGCCTCGCTTGGACGCTGGAACCAATGTAGCCGCAGCGCATTATTTGTTCCGTTCACTAGTACACAGAGGAACTGCTGTGATCGCCTCTTCTGAACGGCCGAACAACAACTTGTTGCGAGCACTGAGCCCGAGCGATTTCGAGCTGGTGCGTCCGCATCTGCGGTGCGAGACCCGGGCCGCCGGGGATCTGTTGTATCGCCCCGGCGATCACGTCGGCAGCGCGTTCTTTCCGTGTGGGCCGAGCCTCGTATCTTATGAGGTGACCGACGGCGATGGCCGCGGCGTCGAGACGGTGCTGGTCGGGCGCGAAGGCGCGGTCGGCGGCATCGTCAGCTCCGGCTTTCTGCCGGCGTATTGCCTGATCGTCGTCAAGTTCGAGGGCCCGTTCGTCCGCATGCCGATCCTCAACATTCAGGCTGCCAAGG
>NZ_QTKI01000500.1:0-3118 GCF_010820945.1 Rhodopseudomonas sp. BR0C11 | reverse complement strand
GAGCCCGGTCTGATGCCGCAAGCCCGCGCCGCACTGAAAGCAGCGACCTGCAAGGTGCAGTCGGAGCCGCAAGCGAAGTCGCAGTCGTAATCGCCACGAGTGACAATGCGAGCCGCGGCCTCGCTCACGGCGCTGCCTTGCTTGTCGAACCACGCGTGGCACAATGCCGTCAGGCGCCCTTGGTGCGCGGGAACGTGCCCAGCTCCTCGATATTGTAGCCTTCCGGATAGGTGCGACCGCCGATCTCCTGCCACTTCGGTGCCCGGCGCTTCGGCAGCAGCTTCAGGATCGCACGGCGCAGTCCGAGCCCGCCGAGCGCGAGCATGCGCAGCGGCGCCGACGGATAGGTGAACCCTAATGCCTCGACCAACGGACGGTCGGTGATGGCCAGCGCGACCTGCCGTCCGCCGCGATGCAGAAGCCGCGGCACGAAGTAATCCGACAACACGAGATCGATCGTGCGTTCGGAGATCAGCCGGTTCGACTCCGCATAGACGAACCGCGTCTGCTCGAATTCGTCCGCGAACGCGCGAAACGAGTGGATGTCCGGATAGAGGCCATCGATGCCCATCCGGCGACCGAACTCATTCCAATAAACGAACCACAAATGCTGCTCGGTCTCAGTCATCGGCCGATGACCAAAGCGGCCGACCCAGTCGATCGGCGAAAACACGAAGGTCGACAGGACGTAGAGGTAGTCGTCCGTGGCGATGCGATATCGTTTGTGCATCGAATTGATACGCGCGAACGAGCGGCGTGCGCGATCGCTGTCGAGGCCGTTGCGCAGTACCTCGCGGATCAGAAGTGCGGTGTCGTCGTATCGCTTCGACACGCGCTCGGAGAATTCGCCCGTCCGGGCCAGCAGGCCTGAAATCGACGGCACCGCGTACGTGCGTAGCAGCGCAAATTCCAACGCCTTATTGATGTCCCACGGAAAGTCGATGTGAGTCAGGCGCCAAACTGTCCGCTGCGCTTCTGCCAATTCAGGCGCGCCGTCCGGCACGCTCAATCCGTTGGCAGTCGTCACCTGCGGTTCAAGAGAGTCGATCATCAGCGCTTCCTCCAAAGGCGACCCGCAGAGTGGTTCGCGGGAGGAAGCGCGGTCTTGCGTAGAGAAGCTGGGAGACAGTTGCAGATATACGACAGCGCCATCGATTGATGCGGCGCGATATCGCTGATCGCTCGTGTGAACTACGTGCGACTCACCCCTTCCGCACGACTGCCCCGCTTTGCGGCGCAGCGGGCTTGGCCAACTGGCCGAGATTGGCGGCCTGCAATTCCAATTCGGCAATCAGGCGGTCGGCGTCGGCGGCGATGCCGTCGGGCGCCATGATCACCAGCCGCTCCAGCGCCCAGCGATACGAAGACGCGCGCCGGCGCAGGCACTGCTGCACCCACTGCACGATCAGCGAATTCTCTTCCATCCGCGCCACTGCGTCCGCGCGCTCATTTGGCGACAGATCGGCGATGTATTTCAGACTGGCGTTGCGTTTCTGGTCGAGTTCGAGCACCCGCGCCGCGGTGAACTGAAACGGCTCGATCATCGTCAGGTCGTTGCGGACGTCCTGGATCAGCTCGTTATAGCGCGACGAGTGCGAGCGATGTGGCTCGTCGATCAGTAGCTTGCCGTAGGCGGTGCGATCAAACGGCGGCTGCTGCCGCCACGGCGCGGCGATCGGCTGGTAATCACCGAACACGCTCTTCCATGCGGGCCGTGCATGCGGCGCCTCGATCAGCGGGTACGCCATATCGCGCATGTTGCGCTCTTGGTCGGTGAGCTGAAACGCCGACGCTTGCAGGCCGATGCTGCCGGTGGCTTCGGCGCCGATCCAGCGATGCATGTCGTCGGTGACGAAGTCGCGCCGAGTGCGTCCGAAATCACCGCCAGCACAGCCGCCGAGCAAGACAGCCGCAAGGGTGGGAAGGAGCAGAACCGTTCGGGCGACCCTGCCCCGGATCAGGACCGGACGGCCGACCGCGGACATCGATAAGCTTCTTCGGTTCAGGAGCGGGCGCGGCGGCGGCGACGCCGGCCGGGCGCATCGCCCTGTTTGGGCCCGCCGTCGCTGCCGGCATCGGCGTGACGCTCGATCCGGATCACCGGGAGGATGGTCACGGTGGCGGAGTGATCGGACGGCGCGACCATGGACGAGCCCGGCCGCCGCGATGCCGCATCCGCCGGAAATTCAATGATGGTGCCCATACCGGTCTCTCCGCGTCCTTTCCTGCGACCCGATCACGGTGCGTCGCATTAAGGAGCCGTTATGGTTAATGCACTGTTAATGGCGGAGCCGTCGGCGGTTGCAACCGTCACGGGTGGGGTGATAGCTTTGAAGCCCCTGGGGACGGGAACTTGACGTCGACGTGAGGCTTGTGACCTCCATGATCGAGATTCCGCCATCCGATCTGCGCGCTAGTCGCTTCCCCGCCCTCGGCCCCCAGCCGATCGCGATTGCGGCCGCAGCCCTGCTGCTGATTATCGCCGGGATCGGCACCATCTTTCTGTGGCGCATTGCGACCGGCACCAGCCCTGAACAGGAACGTGTCGCCGCCGGCCGTCAGGTGCAGGCCCGAGTGGCGCAGACCTCCGAACAGCTGGTGGAGCGCACCAAGGGTCTGGAGCTGACGCAGCAGCAATCGATTGACCAACTGCAGGCGCTGCAGGATCAGCTTGCGCAGATCGAAAGGCTGGTCGCCGCCCAGCGCAGCGAGACCAAGAAACTGTCGGAACAGGTCGGGGAGATCGGCACCAATCTCGACAGCCTGCGGCAGTCCTTCGCCCAGGCCCAGCCGGCGGACACCGCCGAGCGGCCAACCGCGCGATCACGGCCTGTCGCGCATGCCTCGCGCGGCAAAGCCGGTAAACCTCGCGCCACCAAATCGCAACGCAAACGCATCAAACCGCGCAGATAGCTCAAATTGCATACCGCTGCTTAACCAATTTGCGACCAAGTTCGCTGGGGCAAGCGGCTAGTATGTGTGGGAGTTGACGATGCGTAAATTTGCGGTGCTGGCAGCCGGCTGTAGCACGCTGGCTGTCCTGGTCGGGCTCGGTGCCGGCCGCGCGTGGTTCACCCTCGCCCCCTCCAAGATCGACGCCGCCCGCGCTCCCTCCGCT
>NZ_QTKI01000499.1:0-3132 GCF_010820945.1 Rhodopseudomonas sp. BR0C11 | reverse complement strand
GAACCTCATGGTGAGGAGGCGCGAAGCGCCGTCTCGAACCATGCGCCGCAGGCGATGTGGCTCCTCATCCTTCGAGACGCCCGGCGAAGCCGGGCTCCTCAGGATGAGGACTTCGGACGCTTGGCAAGGGCCGATCCGCTTCAATCAATCGATGAAGCGCTCTAGCCGCTCTCGCCTGCTAAACAAGACTGATGAGTTCACAGCCTGCTCAGCCTTGCTGAGCGGGCTGCTGATTTATCGGCTGCGCAACGCCAGCCATCCTCCGCGACAGCGGAGGATCCAGTCTTGCAGTTTGTTTGGTAGGAGAAAGATCGGCTCTGGATGAGGTCGCCCGGCGGTTCCGGGCGATCATGCGTCGAGCCAAGCGCAGCGGCTCTGTGCTGCGCGGGCGGTGATTACCGCGTGGTCTTGGGAGCTGCGCGGCGGCGATCGCCGACCGGCTGATAGGCGATGCGCGAGTGATGCGCGCAGTAGGGCAGGCCCGGCAGCGACTTGCCGCCGCAGAAGAAGAATTCCGGGCTCGACGGATCGCCGACCGGCCAGTGGCAGGTGGCTTCGTTGAGTTCCAGCAGCGACAGCCGCTGGTTCATCGGAACCACGTTGTCGAAGGCGATCGGGTCGGGCTCGGCTTCCACTTCGAAAGCGTGCGCCAGTGCGGTGTTGCCGCGCGCCACCGGGCGGGTCACCCTCATCATCTGCTGCACCGGGCGCGCCTTGCGCGGCCGCGGCGCTGCCGACGTGGGGCTCTTGGCCCGGCCCGACAGGCCGAGGCGGTGGACCTTGCCGATCACGGCATTGCGGGTGACGTTGCCAAGCTCGGCGGCAATTTGACTCGCCGACAGCCCGCCCTCCCACAATTTCTTCAACTGCTCGACGCGCTCGTCGGTCCAGGTCAATGCCGTCATAGTTCTATCCCTTCCTGCCGCGGGCGCCGAAGGGCGGCGCGGAACCGCGGCTGTGAGGTCGTCAAAATCTCAGCTGTCAGAATCCCTTAGCGCTCGCCGGACGACCCTTGCCGCCCCGGCGTTACGCCTCATCCGAGAACTCGAAATGGATTACAAACCGCGCACGAGATGTCGTACCCGACAGTCAAAAGGCTACAATATGCCGTGACTCACGCGCAAGAGTCCGACCCGGTGCGTCCACACCTTCTCCTGTGAGTGAGTCCGCGAAGCCACAACAAACAGCGCGAGTGCTGCTTTCTGGCAGCACTTCGTCGAAGCTCCGTGTTGACAGTGAGTTCGACGCTTCTAGAATAATCCCACGTGCCGCCTGGAAAGGCGGCACGTTTCGTTTCCGGGGTACGTTGTCCCAGACTGCGTTCGTGTCATGCGCGTGACGCGGCCGGCCGGCGGCCCGCTATTTTCCGATCGGATCGGCCATGTCTCAGAGCGCTTCAACGTCCCATCTCCTCCCGGTTTTCGCCAGAGCGGATGTCGCGTTCGAGCGCGGCGAAGGTGTCTGGCTGCACGGAACTGATGGCGAGCGCTACCTCGATTTCACCAGCGGCGTCGCCGTCAACGCGCTCGGCCATTGCCATCCGCATCTGGTCGAAGCCTTGCAGCAGCAGGCGACCAAACTGTGGCACATGTCCAACCTGTTCAAGAGCCCGGACGGCGAGAAGCTGGCGGCGCGGCTGTGTGAACAGAGCTTTGCCGACAAGGTGTTCTTCTGCAATTCGGGTGCTGAAGCAGTCGAGTGCGCGCTGAAGATGGCGCGGCACTATCACTTCTCCAAGGGCGAGCCCGAGCGCACCCGGGTGATTACTTTCGAAGGCGCGTTCCACGGCCGCACGCTCGGCACGCTCGCCGCCACCGGCTCGGCAAAGTACCTGGAAGGCTACGGCAGGCCGCTCGACGGTTTCGATCAGTTGCCGCTCGGTGATCTCGATGCGGTCAAGGCCGCGATCGGTCCGACCACCGCCGCGATCCTGATCGAGCCGCTGCAGGGCGAGGGCGGCGTGCGCTCGCCGGAGCTGGCGTTCTTCCGCGGCCTGCGCGAGCTGTGCGACGCGCACGGCCTGCTGCTGATCTTCGACGAAGTCCAGACTGGCATGGGCCGCACCGGCGAACTGTTCGCCTATAAGCGGGTCGGCGTCGCGCCGGACCTGATGTCGCTGGCCAAGGCGCTCGGCGGCGGCTTTCCGATTGGCGCCTGCCTGTCGACCGCCGAGGCGGCGAAGGGCATGGCGCCGGGCGCGCACGGCTCGACCTTCGGCGGTAATCCGCTGGCCGTCGCGGCCGCCAACGCGGTGCTCGATATCATGCTGCAGCCGGGCTTCTTCGACCACGTCAAGAAGATGTCGCTGCTGTTGAAACAGAAGCTCGCCGGTGTCGTCGATCGGCATCCGCGCGTCGTCAGCGAAATCCGCGGCGAAGGCTTGCTGCTCGGCCTCAAGGCGGTGGTGCCGTCGCCCGAGCTGATCGCGGCGCTGCGGGCCGAGAAGCTGCTCACCGTCGGCGCGGGCGACAACGTCGTGCGCCTGCTGCCGCCGCTGATCGTCAGCGAGGCCGAACTCGACGAAGCGATCGGGCGACTGGAGCGCGCCTGCGTCACGCTTGCCGGGCAGGCGGCGCAGAAGGAGGCGGTGTGATGAGCAGCTCCAGCAACACGCCCCGGCACTTCCTCGATCTGACCGAGCTGCCGACCTCCGAGCTCCGCAACATGCTGGCCGCCGCGGTCGCCATGAAGGCGAAGCGCAAGGCGAACGCCGATGCCGACAAGCCGCTCGCCGGCAAGACGCTGGCGATGATCTTCGACAAGCCGTCGACCCGGACGCGGGTGTCGTTCGACGTCGGCATGCGCCAGCTCGGCGGCGAGTCGATCATGCTGACCGGCGCCGAGATGCAGCTCGGCCGCGGCGAAACCATCGCCGACACCGCGCGGGTGCTGTCGCGCTTCGTCGACATCATCATGATCCGCATCCTCAATCACGAGGCGCTGCTGGAGCTCGCCGCCAACGCCACCGTGCCGGTGATCAACGGCCTGACCCGCAAGTCGCATCCGTGCCAGGTGATGGCCGACGTGATGACGTTCGAGGAGCATCGCGGCCCGATCAAGGGACGCACCATCGCCTGGACCGGCGACGCCAACAACCTGTTGGCGTCCTTCGCCCCCCCCGCGCCGCGCCTC
>NZ_QTKI01000050.1:0-18130 GCF_010820945.1 Rhodopseudomonas sp. BR0C11 | reverse complement strand
GTCTTTGCTTGGGGCGCCCGCCCGGTGAAGCCACGACCTCGGCGGCAGCGCTCAACAGACGCGACGGCGCTCGCTGAGATGATCTCAGCGTGTCGGCGGTCTGGCTTGCTGGGTGGCGCTGTAGCAGGCTTGCGACGACGCGTTGCTCGGATCGCAGGACACCTGGCCATTGCTGCCGGCCGGAACGGGCGATCCACCACTCAGTTCGGGCGAGCCCTTCTTTTTCGGCGCGTCGGGCTTCAGGCCGCCGGGGGTGGTTTTCGGGGCAACCAACCCGCTCTCCGGTGAAAGCTTGGGTGGTTCTCCGGCGCGGGCCGCAAGCGGCGGAAGCATGCCATGCGGCTGCTGGACATAGACCTCGTTGGCGACCCGGAAGGTCCCGGCCCGATCGGCCGAGGACGACTTGACCGCGCCGCTTTCCCAAACGAGACCACCGACGCTCATCGCCGCCAATAGCATTGCCGGGTATGACATCTGCTGCACCCTCGCGATGGGAGATCGTCCGCCCCCCCGGACGATTCTCTCGGTCCCCGTCCTTAGCACCGCCAGCCGCAAATGGCGAAGGCTTCGGCGGCGGTACACACCCGGCCGGACCGCATACCGTCTCGGCTACCGGCGCTGACTGACGATGGCGCTGTTCTGCGAGCCCTGTTGGATGATGTACGAGGCGTTCCCCCCGCCCACCTGCGCCAGAAGCGCCGAGTTCAGAGTACCAGTCTGAGCGATCATCGACACGTTCGCCGTGCCGGGATCAGGCATCTTGGCAGCCGCCTTCATCAAGCGCGCGGCGCTTTCGATCGTCACTGGGACTGCCGTGGTGCGTGCTGATGCGGTCGGGGCCTGCTGCGTCTTGCCGCCCGTGGGCTGGCTCACATAGGCCTCGCTGGCCCAAGCCGGCTGGTAGGCGGCGATGAGAACGGTGGCGACTGATAGTATCCGGATGGTCCGCATCGGTGCTCCCCCTCGATCCACTCAGTATCGGACGCGGTTCCTTTCGAAATCGTAAGAGGCCGGCCCGCCGGCCTCGGCCTGCAGGGCGACTCAGCTCTCGATGTCGAATGATGCCATCAAGCCATGCCGGCGCTCATGACGCAGCAGCACAGATCGGGCCCAGATTTCACCTGGCGGAGATCAGGCGAAGATCAGCCAGCCGATACCGGCCCACAGTCCAGAGCTGATGAAGATCGCGGCCACCCAGGGCCAAGGAGACGAATACTGGAGCTCGGCCAGCGGGCCCGATGGCGGGCCGGCATCGTCGTCCGTACGTCCGAAGGCCGATTCGGGAACTTCGGAGAATGAAATTCCAGAGCTCTTCATTGCCCCCTCCGCCCAATATCGTGACAATGAGCGTCAAAGGTTAACGTGAGCTTGCAAATCGACGACGACTATCGGTGCCTTCGCGTCAGAAAAGGACAGATTGGACGGGATTTGCCGCTGACTAAGCCCCGACCGCCGGTAAGCAGGCCTCCAGCGGCTAGAGTTAGCGCACCGCCACTCCACGGTCTGGAGGAGCTTAAGGCCTAGCGGGTGGCGGCCGCACGTGCCCGGAGGGTCCGCTCGAATCGGAATCTGCGGACGCGGGGGCGAGCCGGCAGCGCCACGCCGGCAACAGCGGCCGCCCTGGCATCCGAGCTCAGATCAATCAGCGCGAGCCGGCGACTCATCGGACTGCGCACCGAAACGGTCCAACTGCCTCTGTCATCCAGCGGCACCTGGAACAGCTTGGGGTCGAGCAGAAAGCCCGTTCCCACAGCCTTCGCCACCGCTTCCTTACGGGTCCATCCACGCAGAAAGAGGTCATTGCGGACGGATCTTTCCAAGCGATGCAGGCAAGCGGCCTCGTGCTGCTCGAAGATGGTATCGATCATTTCCGAATAGTCCGCGGCGACGTCACGATCCTCGACGTCGACTCCGACGGTCCCCGCCTTGGAGATCGCGATCAGCCCGGTCCGCCGGCTGTGCGAAAGGTTGAAATCGATCTCGGCGGCGCGGCCCGCGACAAACGGCCGGCCGTGGGCTCCCACAACGATCGGAACGGCCTCGGCGGCCACGCCGAGGAGTTCGGAAAGCCGTAGCCGCAACGCGCTGTGGATCACACCGTAGCGGTAACGGTCGTCAGCATGGATGAACGCATCAGCCGCAGCGGTCTCGCGCGGATCCAGGAGTTGCCAATCCACCTCCCCGGCTTCATCGAAGCTGATCTCCCAGATCTCAACCGGTTCGCTCATTGTGCCGCGCCTGATCTAGTTGGCCGAACTGGCGCCCGGCCGCGGCCCGCTCGGGATGAGGCCCTCGATCTCCGTCACCGCCCTGACCTCTGCAAAAGTGGTCCTGGGCGGGCTTCCACGCTGGATCAGATGCCCGACAAGAAATTGCACCAGGAGCGTATCGATGATCGCATGCATCCGCTCGGGCGCAATACGTCTGGGGGCCCACGGCCGCCAATCGCGCCAGCGACCTTCGGCATAGAGCTGATCGGAGAAGTCCGCGTGCTTCGCGCCGTCGACCATGAATACCTCCGAACCTGACGAGCGCGCCAGCGTCAGCAGGCAGCCGAAATCCTCCCATCCGATCTTGGTCTCGTAGTTCGGTCGATGCGACCATGTCCGTTCGGCAAATGGCAGCGACGCGTACACCGCCAGAAACGGTCGTTTCAGGCCAGCGGCTGCAGGAGTGTGGATCACCCAGCCGTCGAGATCGACGCCGGCCGCCAATTGCCGATCCAGCGCGAGCGCCCTCGCCGCGACGGCCCCGCCGAACGAATAGCCGACCACCGCAATCCGGGAGAAATCGACTCCCTCGAGCATCGTTGACGCTTGTCCGGTGCGGAGCGCAGCCAAGACCCGCTGAAGCTTGTCATATCCCAGCCGGGTTCGGCGCTCACTGGTGGCCGGGAAGCTGGCATAGTCCTGCGCGGTTTGCATGCTGAACGGCGCCGACCGAACCGTCTCGTCGGCAGCGTCCGTCGCGGGATCCGACGGATCGTGGCTGATGTCGTCCATGGCGACGACGATGAAGCCCGCGCTGGCGATCGTGGAGAGCAACACATCGTTCTCGGACCGGCCGCCGCCCCAGGACGGAACATAGATCACCAGCGGCAGCCCCCGATCAGAAGCTACCGCCTTCACCGCAGGACGCGGCACCGGATTGTTCGGCCTCCAGATGCGGACAGCAATCCCGGTGTCACGGGTGGAATCCGTCAAGACGACTTCGCCGGCACGCGCCTGATCGGTTGGCCTGACGTGCTTCGAGGTGCGACGTTCGGCCCATAGCGAGGCTCCGACCAGCGCTGCCGCTATCAACCCTACCAGAGCGATGAGAAGCACGACGGCACCGCGGCGCATCGTTCAGCCGAGCCCCCGCCGGGAGCCTCCGGCAGGCACGTCGTGATCGTTGCTCGCCGACGACATCGGTCCTCAGCCCACGGAGCGCTTTGCGGACCAACGGCCCTCCCGCCGATCGATCATCCAGCTCATGTATTCGGCAATGGTCGCGACCGCGGGTTCGCGGGTCATGTCGTCGTGTGCACCGGGAACGTCGAAGATCCGCAGCTGCCCATTCACGACCTTGTCCCATCCGAGGCCGCGCTCGAACAACCGTCCGACGCGCGATTTTGTGCTACGGAACAGCACGACTTCGCCGTCATACGGCTTCCAGGGATACAAGGCCCTCGCGTCGAGCAGATAGTCCATCAGGCCGTGATTGAGGAAATCCTCATTGGTGGCCCTCGGACGTGGCGCATCACCGCCGCGGCCGATCAATCGAACGAGTGGATTGTTTCGGATGATCGAGTACTGCGACATCGCGGCTGCAAGGCTCATGTCCCCGGACCGGACTTTCCTGATCCGTGCGAGCAGATCGGGGATGATCCTGTCAGTCAGTTGGACCCGCCTCAGGAAACGGTCGAACCGGCTCATCGATTCCACGTAGCCGGGCGCGACCGTATCGAGCAGAAAGATCACCGACACTTCGCCATTGAGGCTCTTTAGTTGCTGCGCAACTTCGAGCGCGACGTTGCCCATCAGGCAGAGGCTGATCAAATAGTACGGGCCAACGGGATCGTGTGCCCGGATCTGCCGAACCGCGTCGGCCGCGATCCTGCAAATGCTGTCCTGATCGAGCGGCGGCAACTCGGCGTCATCAGCCCATTGCAAGTCGACAAACGGGCGCCCCGCCGCTACCCGTTCTACCAGCGGATAGTACAAGGACCGATTGCTCAACGCGAAGATCGGCGGCAGCTTGCCGTCGGATTGCAGCACGCACGGCTGAAAATAGGGTCGCGTGGAACGTCGGTTCGGCACCCTGCGTTCGAGCGAAAGCGCAAGAGGCTCAACGATATCACCGGCCGGCTGATCGCCCTTCAAAGCGGGCGCAACGCTCTTCGGGTCGCTCCCGGCCGGAGCGATCTGAGCCTCCATCTCCTCCGACCACGCTTTCAGCAGCGCATCAGCAGCGGCAGCGACGTGATGGTCGGTATTGTACTCGCAGGAGATTCGCCACCCCTCCTGCCGCTCCACCAAGAAGAAACTGAATTCGTAGAGGCAGCCCGTCGTCGCCGACGGCAGCGACACCAGTTCGAAGTCGCCATGCCGGATCACGCCGGCCTGGCCGGTCTCGACATTGCCGGCGGCGAAGTTGATGGCGTAGCCGAGCGGCAGATCTTTCCGATCCGACAGTTCGATGCCGGCGGCGATCTCGGCGAAAGGCAGCGCCTTGTTCGCCAGTGCCTGCGAGACCTCGTCCCTGATGCGGCGCGCGTGCGTGAGCGGATCGCTCCCCGCCTCGATCCCGAGCCTCAGGACCACAGTGTTGACCACGGGGCCGACCAGATCGAACAGCAACGGATCATCACGGTTGGCGACCTGCGTCCCGATGACGATCTCGTCGGCCTCCAGCTTGCGGCCCAGCGCGCGCGTCAGGGCCGCACACGTCAGCCCATACATCGTGAAGCCTTCCTGCTGCGCCAGTGATTGCAGCGCATCCGTCAACAGCCTCGGAAGAACACGGCTCCTAATCTCGCCGTTGCGGCCGGCATCGAGCACGGGCTGCCTGGTCGGTTTGATGTCCAAAGGTGACAGCCCCGACAGCTTGCCACGCCAGTATTGCCGCTCCTCGGTCAGGCCGTCGCTCGCCAGTAACGCCGACTGCCACTGCGCATAGTCCACGTACTGAAGGTTCAACTCGCGGCAGTCTGGCCTTTGACCGCGCTCCAGTGTCTCGACCACCTGGGCAAATTCGTGCGCGATCAGTCCGACCGACCAGAGATCTGCGATGGCGTGATGGATCGTTAGCAGCAGGATCGCTTCGTTCGGCGAGCGCCGAAGCACGGTCGTTCGCCAGGGTGGCGCGACCACAGGATCGAACGCCGCCCTCGCCTCCAATGACGCAAGCCGCTCCGCCTCCGCCTGGTAGCGCTCGCTCGATAGCTGCGACAGATCGATCAGCGATAGTTTCGGCGAAGTGTCGACGACAATCTGTGAGTAGCCGTCGGCCGAGCGTTCAAATCTCGTCCGGAGCGCCTCGTGTCGATCGGCGAGAAAGTCCAGCGCCTTCTGGAGCGTCTGGTCGCGCACCGCTCCCTTCATCTGCCAGCGCATCGCGATATTGGCTAGCGAAGAGCCTGGATTGCGTCTCTGCAGTTCGAGAAACCGCTCTTGAATACTGGTGCAGCGGACCGGTTCAATCCCCGGCTCTTGTCCGACTGCTGAGGGGACCTGCGTCTTCATGTTGTCCTCACGCGGCTCGAGGAACGCCGAAACTCGGCGAGCGATGGCGTCTTCTTGTCGGACGACTGCGCTTTTGCCGCGACGGAAGCTCGCCGCGCCAAATCGCCCATGCTTGGATTGGTCATCAGATCTTGTGCCCGGATCGGCAGCTTCGCTTCGGAAAACCGCGCAGCCATCCGGAAGACGTGCAGACTGGTTGCACCGAGCGCGAAAACCCGGTCGTCCGGCTTGATCCCGGTTCGGTTCAACGCCGCCTCGACGATCGAGATCACCTTGGTCAGAACCTCCGGTGCCGGCTCGTCGCGCACCTCCGCCTTGTCGATGAAACTGACGACGATCGACGGACTGACGATCGTTGCGGACAGCGCCTTCCGATCCAGTTTGCCGTTTGCAGTCTTGGGCAATTCGGCAACCGCGACAAAACGGTTGGGAACCATGTAGTGAGGCAGGCTGAGCTGCGCCGTCTGCTGCAGGCTCACCGTCATGCCCGGCTTCGCCACGAAGGCAGCCACCAGCGCGGCGTCGGCAGTGCCGGCATTCTCGACCATGACCGCGGCGTCCAAGATCTCTGGACAGGTGCGCAGCACGGACTCGATCTCTTCCAACTCGATACGGAAGCCGCGGATCTTCACCTGCTGATCGCGCCGGCCGAGCAGTTGAATGCCGCCGTCCGCCAAGCGCGTTGCCAAATCGCCGGTGCGATACAGACGCACAGTTTCGCCATCCGGTAACGACATCACGGGAAACGCTGCGGCTGTCAGATCGGGCCGGTTGACGTAGCCCTTCGCAAGACCAAGTCCTCCAATGCACAACTCCCCAGGGGTGCCGACCGGCGCCTGCGTTCCGTCATCGGATAGGATATAGAGATCAGTATGAGCCACTGGCTCGCCGATGACGATCGGCCGGCTGGCATCGACAATCCGTCCGCAGGCCGACCAAATCGTGGTCTCCGTCGGCCCATACATGTTCCACAGTTCGAAGCCCGCGGCGATCAGCTTCTCGGCAACATCGCGCGGCAACGCCTCCCCGCCGCTCAATGCGCGAAGCGGGCGCGATGGCTGCAAACCAGCTTCAAGAAGTACGCGCCAAAGCGTCGGTGTCGCCTGAACGATCGTTGCAGAGCTGGTTTCAATCAACCGCACGACGCTCTCGGGCTCGAGCAACCTGTCCTTGCTGCAGATTACGGTCCGTCCGCCGCAATACAGCGGCAGCAGCAGCTCGAGAACTGCGATGTCGAACGACACCGTGGTCACTGCGACGATCCGATCATCGGCGCCGAAGCCTGGCCGGACCGCCATCGAACCGAGGAAATTGGCGAGTGCGCGGTGAGTGATCTCCACGCCCTTGGGCGTTCCGGTCGAGCCGGACGTGAAAATCACATAAGCGGTCGAGTCCAGCACCTCCTGCGAGGGCACCGGTTCGGGACGAGCGGACGAGGCAGCGTCGATCTGTGCGGCATCTCGCACGAGATCAATCACGGGCACCCCCATTTCGGCCGCAACCGGGCAGTCCGCTCCTGACGTGACGAAGACCGCCACCTCGGCCGCTTCAGCCATCTGCCGAATTCGTGCCACGGGAAGCGAAGGATCGACCGGGACGTAGGCGAGCCCCGCTTTCGCGACCGCGACCAAGGCCACCGGCAGATCAAGGCCCCGTTGAACCGCAACCGCGACCCGGGCTCCGTTGGCCGGATTCAGCGCTCTCAACAGCCCCGCAATACGATTGCTCCTCGATTCCAGATCGCGATAGCGCAGAACTTCCGCCTCGTACTCCACCGCAACCGCGTCAGGCGTACGGTCGCAGTTCCGCTCGATCATCTCCACCAGAGGAATGTCGAAACGCGAGGCTTGCAGTGCGTAGGTCTTTCCGCCTGCAGTCCCAGGAACGGTTGGCTTCTGCAGCTTCAGGTCCTGCAGGATGATCTGGGGCTGCTCGAGCGCTTGTCCCAAAATCTTGCGGAGCTGATCGAGCCATCCCGACACCGTCGTCCGATCCAGAAGATCGGTCGCGAAATCGACCTCGATCGTGATGTCGTCGTCCGTTTCGATCATGTTGATGAAGATGTCGAAATTGACGAAGGCCTTTGGATTGGTATCGACGCGCGTGTCGGCGCCGCGGAATGTCAGCCTAGAGCCGACCCGTTCAAGATTGAACTGAATGTCCGACAGCGGCGTCCGGTTGATGCTACGGGGAATGTCCAGATCACGGACCAACGATCCCAACGTGTAGTCCTGGTGATCGAAGATCTCGTTCAGCTTCTCGTCGACCTGCTTCAGATGCTCACAGAAAGAGACGGCGGACCGAGCGGTGACCGGCACCGGCAGGAAGTTCACGCAGTGCCCGACCAGATCCTGCCGATCCAGCAATGCCTGGCCGCCCATCGGGACGGTCAACACAACGCTCTCGTTATCGCAAAGCCGCGCGAACAGAGTCTGCACCGAGGCAAACAGCACCGTGAACAGGGTTACGCCCTGGCGTTTGGCCAGCTCTCTGGCCCCGCCGCAGAGGTCCTGCCCCAACCGCTCGCGCAGGGATGCACCGAGGAAGCTCTTGACCTCCGGGCGTGGGCGGTCGAGCGGAAGCTCCGAGGCGACCGGCACATCCGCGAACTGCTTTCGCCAGAACTCGATCGTGGACGCAGACGGCCGCGGCCGCTCCGCAGCATGTTCGGCGAAACTCGCGGCGGGCACCAGCGACGGCGTTCTTCCGTCACGATAAGCGTTGTAGGTCTCGGCCAAGTCACCGAGCAGGACATTCATAGACCAGCCGTCACAGATGATGTGATGCGCGGTGAACACAAGCACGTGGACGTCAGATCGCAGACACAGAACGCTGGCACGAACCAACGGCCCCTTGAAAAGGTCAAATGGCGTTCTTGCATCCTTGGCAAGCCACTGCGCCAGTTCGGCATCGGCGTTGGCCTCGTCGAGCTTGACGACCGGCACCTTGGGCACGAAATCCGGACTGATCTCGAGCATGCCGGTGAAGTCAACGACACGGCTACGAAGTGCCTCGTGACGCCGGACGACTTCTTCAACCGCTTTGATCAACGCACTCTCGACGACGGGCCCATCGAAGCGAATGCTGACGGACTCGTTGAACGCCATCGAGGCTGCATCGCCCATTTGCGCCGCGAGCAACACCTCCATTTGAGGCTCGGTCAGGGGTACCGTTTTGAGTTTCTGCGGCTGCGGTTGAGCTTGACCATCACCACTACGGCCCGTCTTCCTGGTGACACTCTTGGCTTCTCCCGTGATCAGCCCGGCGTCCGCGAAGGCCCCTATCGCTCGTTCGAACGCGCCGTCGATCGCCTGGCACTGAACGGCCTCGTGTGCAGTGGTGAGAAAACACGGGAAACCTTCGTGGACGTGAATCCCCTGTAGGCGAAGCTCGGCAAACAACAGGCCGGCGAACCGTCCCAAAGGCGCACCATCGACGAAGAACCAGCTCGCACATGTCTCGGCCCGCGTCGGCAGTCCGTAGTTGTCGAGGTGCGAATTGATCCGATCGACAAGCTGCCCCGTGCGCTGCGCCAAGGGCGCATAGATCTCGGCCTTGTTCCGTTCGATGTGCTCGAGCACAGCGCGTGCTGCGGCGAGCACCATCGGATGCCGAACGAACGTTCCGGCGAAGAATGTCGGAGCAACTTCCGGCTCGCTCTCGTCGCCGTATTGCCAGAAGCCGCCGTCCAGCGCGTCCATGAAATCCGCGCGGCCTGCGACCACCCCGATCGGCATTCCTCCGCCCAGCACTTTGCCATAGGTCGCCAGGTCAGCCTTGATACCAAAAACCTTCTGCATGCCACCGGGGTCGACCCGGAAGCCGGTCACCACCTCGTCGAACACCAGCGCCGTCCCGCTCTTTGCGGTCAGCTCTCGCAGCGACGCCACGAAGTCTCGCGGCTGCAAAGCAGGATGCCGGCTTTGAATCGGCTCGACGATAACGGCCGCGAGATCGTCGGCGATTTGGCTGACAAGCTCGAGGCTTGCTGGATGGCCGTACGGCAGAACGATCATCTGCCCGACGTTTTCGGCCGGGATGCCGGACGCGATCGGAAGTGCACCGGGGACGCTGCCCGCGCGGCACGACTTGATCAGAACCTCATCGAACTGACCGTGATAGGCGCCACTGAACACGACGACCTTCTGTCGTCCGGTCACAGCGCGGGCCACCCGGATGGCGGCCATGACAGCTTCTGAACCGGTGTTACAGAAGGCGACCCGCTCATTGCCGGTCATGGCGCTAATTCGCGCCGCGACTTCCCCGGCCAGTTCGGTCTGCGGTCCGATCGCGAATCCGTCTTCCAACTGTGCGTGCAACGCGGCGGCGACGAATGGCGGGACATGGCCGAACATCGTCTGGCCGTAGCCATTCACCAAATCAATGTACTCGTTGCCGTCGACATCCCAGATCGACGCTCCCTTCGACCGCTTGCACACGATCGGGTAAACCATCTCCTTCCACTGCGCATTGAAGCCGCTTGCCGTCCGGGGATCGGCAAGAACTCTGCGCGACGCCTGAGCGCGTGACTTCGATCCAGGAGTGCGGTCGTTATAGCGCCGGACAAGTTTCTCGATGTAGGAGCGCTGCTCCGGTGCGAGTGCGAGATCACCATCGGCGGCACCGGGGCGATACATCTTGAACCGCCCGCCCCCTTCCTCACCCGTGTCGGGCATCACGAGGGTACTCTCAGGCGCGCGCCCTGCGCTGCTATTGGCGACTACCGCCGCAACAGGCAACTCGGCAGCGACACCCTGGTCTTTGCCGACCGCCGCAAGCTGAGCGGCAAAAATCCGCTCCATCGAGTGCAGTTGCTCGCGAAGCAACGCCTCGACTCCCGTGGCGCCCGTCATCACCGGCGCCGGTTGGTCTTTCGACAACACAGCCACTGCCGGCCGCTCGACCATCGCGACCTGCGGCTCCACGGCTGCTCGCTCGGCCTGGGGCAATTTGTCGGCCGGGGCCGAGGCCTTCAACATCGCAGCCAGGGCGTCCAGCGAGTTGAGATCTCGCATCAACTGCCGGAACGTGATCTTCACCCCAAACGACTTGTTGACGCGCTGCGCGACCTGACCGAGCAGCAAGGAATCGAACCCAAGTGAAATGAACGAGGTCGCCGCTTCCTGATCCGAAAGAGGTCGTCCCGAGACATCTGACAGAATAGCCGCAAGCGCCTTGATCAGCGCCTTCGAGACCTCGTCACCCGACATCTTACTCTCCATCGAAACACTACGCAGACCATCCTGATCGCTACGCGCCTCCTGCGGAGGAGCGGTCTGAGGGAACGCGTCTCCTCGGGCCGATGCGACTGGCATGGTCATCTTAGGACCGGCCGCAGCAGGACGCGCGATCCAATGGCGCGTGCGCTCGAACGGATAGCTTGGCAATCGCAGCCGTGCGGCACCCGCGGCTGGACGAACATCGGATTTCAGCCTCGCGCCGTGTGCCCACAGATCTCCGAGCGCTTGAGCGAAGGTGAGCTCTTCGTCGTTTCGCTCCGCATAGTCCGGTGCGGTCGTAACGATCGCCCGGACCTTCGACGCGGACGATGAGGCCCCTGCAAATGTCGACAGCGTTCGACCCGGGCCGACCTCCACCAGCAGACAATCCAGCCGTTCGGACATCGAATCGATCAGTGTGGTGAGCGCGGCGCGGAAGCTGACAGGCTCGCGGCATTGACGGGCCCAATAGACCGGTGACGTGGCCTCCGCCGCGGTCATCCAAGTTCCAGTGACGGTCGAGATCAGCCGACGCTTCGGTGGTCGGAGTGCAATCCCTGCCGCAACCCTCTCGAGCTCGACTGCCACCGGATCCATCATTGCTGAATGGAAGGCGTGTGACGTGTGGAGACGTCGATGGGGAATTTCCGCACTCTCCAACCGGCGCTCGAGTTCTTCCACAGCTTCAAAAGGACCGCTGGCGACACTGAGACGGGGCGAATTGTCGGACGCAATCTCGACCCCGACTGGCAGGTGCGCCGACAGCTCGCTTGCCGCCAACCGCACGCTGAGCATGGCGCCGGGCGCCTGGGCCTGCATGATCCGTCCGCGATGCACCACAAGCTTGAGCGCATCTTGATACGACATCACGCCCGCCAGCGCCGCCGCGACCAACTCGCCGAGGCTGTGGCCGATCATCGCTTTCGGCTCGATACCGGACCGGAGCAGACGCTGTGCCAGAGCATATTCGATGAGGAAGAGCGCCGGCTGCGCCAACGTCGTCGATCGGATCGCATGATCGTCGACATCACGATCGTCGAACAGCACGGCGAGGATATCGACGCCAAGATGTTCTTTGACGATTGCGGCCCCAAGCTCGACGTCGGCGCGGAATTCGCGATCGGACTCGAAGAGCCAACGCCCCATCCCCGGGTACTGAGCGCCCTGGCCAGGAAACATGAACACCGCGCCAGGTCGAAGCGATGAAGGTCGGGGGTCGGAGCGGACTTCCCGCAACGACTGAACCGCTCCCTCCACGGAATTGACCGCGACCGCCCAGCGCCGATCGAACGTTCGCCGTCCTGCGGCAAGAGTATGGGCGAGTTCGTTCAAGCCAATGCGCTCGCCACGCTGCACTGCCGCCTCAAGATGGTCGGCCAGCCGGAGGCGCATCGCCTCCAGGGCAGTGGGGGACCGGGCAGACAGCCGGAGAACCACCGCATTCTCGACCGGCAACGAGCTCTCCGCTGCAGTCGGTGGTGATTCCTCCAGGCACAGATGCACATTGGTGCCTCCGACCCCGAAGGCGCTGACGCCGGCGCGGCGCGGCGCATCTCCCCGAGGCCAGTCCTGCAACTCCGTCGCCACCCGGAATCCCCGCTTCGCGAGGTCCAGGTGTGGGTTCGGCTCGGAGAAATTTGCCTGAGGCGGCACAATGCCGTGGTGAAGCATCAAGGCGGTTTTGATCAGCCCTGTCACGCCCGCCGCGGCATCCAGGTGACCGACATTCGCCTTCACCGATCCCAGGGTGCAGTTGCGGTCTTCGATCGCACCGGTGGAAGCTTCAGCGAACGCTTGCGACAGCCCCTCGATCTCGATCGGATCACCCAGCGGCGTGCCGGTGCCGTGACACTCGACGTAACCAATCGATTCCGCTTCGAATCCGGCCATCGCGAGCGCGGCCGCGATGCACTCTGCCTGCCCGCCGACGCTGGGAGCCGTGAACCCAACCTTGGCTGCGCCATCATTATTGATGCCGTAACCTCTGATCACCGCGTAGATCGCGTCGCGATCAGCGACGGCATCCGCCAACCGTTTGATTGCCACCACGCCTGCACCGGAGCCGAACACGGTCCCGGCCGCATCGACATCGAACGGCCGGCAGGAGCCATCGCGGGAGGCAATTCCGCCGTCCTGATAGATGTACCCGCGTTTCTGGGGGAACGTGACGGAGACGCCGCCGGCCAATGCCATGTCGCACTGCAGAGCCGCGAGACTTTCGCACGCTTGCGCGACGGCAAGAAGCGAGGTCGAACAGGCACTCTGGACTGAAACTGCCGGTCCTTTGAGATTGAGCTTGTAGGCGACCCGCGTCGCAACGAAGTCATTGAGCGTGCCGAGGAGCTCCGAATAGGAGCCCACCTGGAACTGCGACGTGAACCGCTCGAGGGCGGCGCGATCGGGGCACACGTGTCGCAAGAAATAAGTATTCAGCGAGGCGCCGGCGAAGACGCCAACCGCCCCCTGATAACGCTCCGGGTCATACCCCGCATCGTCCAACGCCTCGGAGCAGATCTCGAGGAAAATCCGCTGCTGCGGATCTGTCAAATCCGCTTCGCGCGGCGACATACCAAAGTATTCGCTGTCGAACAGATCGACGTCGTCCAGAATAGGCTTGGCCGCGACAAAGTCGGGATCGGCACGCTCCTGGTCCGCGAAGGAGTCTTCCAGCTCTTCAGGCGAGAAACGCGAAACGCTCGTGCGCCCCGCTTTAATGTTCTGCCAAAACTTCTGAACGTCGGGTGCGCCTGGAAAGCGACCAGAAAGTCCCACTATCGCGAAGCCGATCTCATTACTGTCCGACATCTCGCCTCAGCTCCGTCTAGCCCTATGCGTGATGGCTCCGAACATTGAGCGCGCCATACGCCGCACTCATCGCACGTCTCTGCCTGCGTCCACGCGCCGCTCCGGCAATGGCGAGCGACCGATGCGAGGCTCCGTCCAGACAAGCCTGGAATTCGGCGATGCTGGGATGGGCGAACAGGTCCGTAACTGGAAATCGAATCCCGATCGCCGCCTGAATGCGCTCGTGCGCCGCGATCATCTGCAGCGACGTCGCGCCAAGATCGAACAGGTTCGCCCTGGCATCGACCGACTTGCCCAGCAATGCGCTCCAGATGTCCGCCACGATCGATCCGACACTGTCGTCAGAGAAATCTTCATCGTCGGTACGCGCGCCCAGCTGCTCCGTCGCGATCAGGTCGCTCAGCAGCTTCGCTCTGTCGATCTTGCCGTTCTTGTTGAGCGGCAACTCATCCACGATCTTGATCGTTGATGGGATCGCTTGGGCGGGGAATTGCGATTTGAGCCTGCGGATGATGCCGGCTTCAAGATCATCGGCAGCGTCACCTGGCAGCGGCTTCAAGAAAGCGACAATCCGCTTTACGTCGCCTCGATCCGCGGACAGAACCACCGCCGCGTCGGCCAGGACCGGATCCTGCCGCAGCGCCTGCTCTACGCCGTCGAGCTCGATACGCACGCCGTTGATTTTGACCTGACGGTCCCGCCGACCACGGAACTCGATCGCTCCGTCGCTCCGGCGACGGACGTAATCCCCGGTGAGATAAAGCCGAGCCTCCGGATCGTCAGACAACGGATCAACGACAAACTTCTCCGCGGTCAGCTCCGGGCGATTGAGGTAGCCGAGCGCCAACCCGATCCCACCCGCGCAAAGCTGACCTTCCTCACCGTCCGGAACGGGCTCTAGCGCATCCGATAAAATGTGCACACTCGTGCCCGAAATCGGAAAGCCGATCGGCACCGGCCCATCGCCCCAGCCCGTGCGCGGAATCGAATAGCAGCACGTGAACGTCGTATTTTCAGTGGGGCCGTACCCGTTGACGATCGTGCAGTCCGGCAGCAGAGCCATCGCACGACGAACGTGCACCGGCGAAAGGACGTCGCCGCCGGCCAGCAGGGTCGCGAGACCCGACAGCGCCTCTGGCCGCTCGTCGACCATCAGATGGAAAAGACCGGCGGTGAGCCAGGCCGCATTGACCGAAAAACGCCCCAGCGTCTCGGCGATCCGATCGACCGACAGCACCGCATCTTCGACGATGACGATCTGCCCGCCGTTCAACAACGGCCCCCAGATTTCCAACGTCGAGGCATCGAACGCCAATGGCGCCGCATGCAGCATCACAGTCGCGGGCGACAACGTCATGAAGTCCGTATCAACAACCAGCCTGACGATGGCCTGATGCGGCACCACAACGCCCTTCGGCCGCCCTGTCGATCCCGACGTGAACATCACATAGGCAGGCAAGGATGGCGTCAGATCAAGCGCCAACGGATCACCGGGCTCAAGCCGCGAGGCATCCAGCTCGTCTCTCAGGCGGCGCTGCTCGATCGCGTCAATCAAAGCCGGTTGATGCTCCGTCAAAACCAGCGTCGGCTGTGCATCCTGGATGGCGCCGCCGATCGCTTCCGGGCCTAGCCCGATATCAAGGGGCATATAGACTCCGCCCACCTTCAAAATCGCGGTCATGCCGATCAGCGTATCGATCGAGCGCCCAGTCAGGAGGACAACAATCGAGCCAACCTTCACGCCTCTTTTGACAAGCAATCGTGCCAATTGGTTCGAACGAAACTCAAACTCGGCAAAGGTAATCCGCCCACGCTCGGAAATGGCGGCAACGGATTCCGGAAAACGTTGGGCAATCTGCTGAAGAACATCTGGAACGGTGCATGCCGCGGCCGCGTCCCTGCCAGATCCTTCTTTGATAACCACGGTGCTCGCCATGACTATCCCTACCCTTGCAACCAACTAACGGCAATCTGCCTCGCATATTAAGCTTACTCTTAACCCGACTGTAAGCGAAAGCGCTAACGCGGATCGATCACGCGAGCCTGATCCCGATCAACGATAGTTTCTGCGATGGCGAGCGTTGACCTATATGTCAACACACTCCACTCATCGCGCCTCGCGAGCGCTGCAAGGAACCATCGCAACCGTCGTCGCTCGACACCAATGCCTGCGGAACAACCATTGCGAGCCGGACACTTCACACGCCATCCTCTCTCACGCGCACAATTTGATGAGAGACTAACTCGCACTTGAAAGGCTCTCAAAAACCTACAATGATGTTGCACAGCGCAACGACCCACCGTCGCACACGCACTACGATGCGACTTCGCGCACCGCGATCACGATATTTCTGCACTACGTTGAACGCCAAGCTGTTCAACGCCGAATGCATCCTTGTCAACGATCACTGGGTATCGCGCAATGTCATTGCAATCACTCGGAGACCGCCTTGATGCAAGCGCCGGACGCCCTTCCGGCTTCGACTACATGAAGGTCTCGCTCGCGGTCATGGTGATCGCGACGCACAGCGTGCTGACGAGCTATGGGCAAGCCGCGGATGCCGCCATGTGGGACACACCCGCACGGCCTTTCCTGCGATCTGTGCTTCCGATGTTCTTCGGAGTGAGCGGGTTTCTGGTTGCCGCCAGCCTGGATCGCTGCAAGACACTCATCAAGTTCTTTGGACTTCGGGCGATCAGAATATTCCCGGCACTTACCGTAGAGGTGCTGCTGTCCGCATTTCTGATCGGTCCGATGCTGACCACACTGGCATTGAGCGACTATTTCACCGACAAGCTGTTCTTCCTCTACCTGCTCAACGCGATTGGTGAGATCCACTATCTTCTTCCAGGCGTGTTTCAAGACAATCCCAAGCCGGATATCGTCAACGCTCAGCTCTGGACCGTGCCTTTCGAGTTGTACACCTATGGGGTGATCGGGCTGCTGGCCGTTGCCGGCGTGCAACGCTATCGCATCTTGGGTCCGATCTCGGTTGTCGTGCTGATCGTATTTCATTTCGTCGCCCGCCTGTGGTGGCATGGATGGCAATATCTGCCCTTCAACGGCAACGTTCCGGGTTTCGCCCTGATGATCTCGGGGATCGTCGGCCTGTCGCTATATTACTACCGCTATGAAATTCCGTGGCGTTGGTCCGTATTCTGGGGCGCCACGGCGGTTGCGTTGCTCGGGATGTACTCCCGCTACGGCGGCGAATATTTTGGCGCGCTGGTCGTTCCTTATGTCGCGATCTTCCTAGGCCTCACCACACCGCGCCGCCTCGCAATTGTGCGCGACCGCGATTACTCGTACGGGATGTACCTGTACGGATTTGTCATCCAACAGACCTTCGCAGCCATGATTCCGTCCGGCCGCGTCTGGTGGATCAATATCCTGGTATGCGTGCCGCTCGCAGCGATCCTCGCGGCGATGTCATGGCACTTTGTGGAGCGTCCCGCTCAGCAACTGAAGTCTCTGGTCGGGTCGTTTGAAAAGCAATATCTGCGGATCATGCGCCGGACCACAGTAGTCCCCGGCGGTGCTCCTGTGAGAGCGGATGCATGAGCATCTGGGCCGGCGAGCAGGATATGCACCTCCTGCTCGGACATCTCAGACTACCTGGCAGCCGCAACTTGATCGAGTGAGACAAGACAGAATGGCGTTCGACCGCGCTCGTCTTGGGCGCCCCACATCCTTTTTCGGTCAGCTCCGCGCTCGAGCACGCCGGTTGGTACCGATTGTGGTGACGGCGACCATCATGGCTGCCGGCGCTGCCCTTGATCAGCGAAGTGCCCTCGCCTCGGATGCTACCAGCGATCGCGCCGAACAGCAGGCCAGCCCGTGGGGCGTCGCCACCGGCGCCGAATGGCTTGATGATCATCGCCGGTTCAATCCGATCCTGGCGAAGGCCGGCGTCAAATGGCTGCGGGCCTTCCAGGAATGGCAGACCATTCAGCCCACCCCAGGCACCTGGAACTGGGCCCCAGCTGATCGACTCGTCAGCGATGCAACGGCGAACGGCATCAGCCTGCTGTATCCGCTAGCCTATCTGGCGCCCTGGGCCTCCGCCGATGGCGGCACGCGCGCTTTCCCAATTAAGGACATCCAGTACTGGAAAGACTACGTCGGCGCCATCGTCGAGCGCTATCGCGGGTCAGTGAAACACTGGGAGATCTGGAACGAGTTCAACGGCAGCTTCGCCGTTAACGGAAATCCGTCCATCTACGCCGAGCTGGTCAAGGAGGCGTCGACGGCCGCCAAGCGCATCGATCCATCGGCAAAGATCGGAGTTAGCGTCGCAAATTTCGACGTCAACTTCCTGGAACGCGCTATCGAAGCGGGCGCGGCCGGACATTTCGATTTCATCTGCGTGCACCCCTACG
>NZ_QTKI01000005.1:0-38893 GCF_010820945.1 Rhodopseudomonas sp. BR0C11 | reverse complement strand
ATGATTCCGAATTCGCCGAGGCGCTGAAGAGCGTTCGCGTCCACGGCCAGGGCATCGACAAATACGACAACGTCCGGCTCGGCCTCACCGGCCGTCTCGACACCATCCAGGCGGCGATCCTGCTGCAGAAGCTGTCGATCTTCGAGGACGAGATCGCCGCGCGCAACGTGGTGGCCGAGCGCTATTCGAAGGCGCTGGCGGATGTCGTCACCGTTCCGCGGCTCGCGGAGGACTGCACTTCGGTGTGGGCGCAGTACACTATTCGCCTGCCGCACGGCGTCGATCGCGATGGCTTTGCCGCAGCGCTGAAAGCGCAGGGCATCCCGACCGCGATCTACTATCCGAAGTCGATGCATCAGCAGACCGCGTATCGCGGCTTCCCGGTCGCCGATGGCGGCCTGCCGGTGTGCGAGCGGCTGTCGCGTGACGTCATCGCGCTGCCGATGCACGCCTATCTTGATGCGCCGACGCAGGATCGCGTGATCCACGCGGTGCGCGGCGCGCTGGGGCGGTAAGGCACCCTCGTTCGGGTCGGGCACTGAGCTTCCCCGTCGTTCCGGGGCGCTCGCGATAGCGAGCGAACCCGGAATCTCTGCCTTCACCACATCGGGATTCCGGGTGAGGGGACCGTAGCCAGCCATTCCTGTTTTGCGCTGTCGCGACTTCCTGTAGAAGCGCCTCATGCTCAAGCGCATCTTCACCGTTGGCGGCTTCACCCTGCTGTCGCGTCTGACCGGATTTGCCCGCGACATCATGCTGGCGGCGATCCTCGGCGCTGGTCCGGTGGCGGATGCGTTCTTCGTCGCGCTGCGACTGCCAAATCACTTCCGGGCGATCTTCGCCGAGGGTGCGTTCAACGCTGCCTTCGTGCCGGCCTATGCGCATGTCCACGGCGAGAAGGGTGAGGCCTCGGCGAAGCTGTTCGCCGACCGCATCTTCACGCTGCTGTTTCTGTCGCAGCTGGTGCTGCTTGCCGTCGCGCTGGCGTTCATGCCGCAGATGATGAGCATTCTGGCGCCGGGTTTCTCCGACGATCCGGAGCAGCGCGCGCTGGCGATCGAGCTGACGCGGATCACCTTTCCTTATCTGCTGCTGATCACGCTGGTGACGCTGTACGGCGGCATCCTCAACGTGATGCAGCGCTTCGCCTCGGCGGCCGGGGCTTCGATCTTCCTCAACATCTCGATGATGGCGACGCTGGCGCTCGCCGCGTTCTTCCCGAGCGCCGGCCATGCCGCCGCCTGGGGCGTGCTGATTTCCGGCGTGCTGCAGTACTTCTTGCTCGCCGGTGACCTGTCGCTGCACGGTGGCTTGCCGCGGTTCTCCAGGCCGAAGCTAGACGAAGATGTCCGCGCATTCTTCCGTGCGCTGGGGCCGGCGACGCTCGGTTCGATGGGCACGCAGCTTGCGCTGTTCGCCGACACGATCATCGCCACCTTCCTGCCGGCTGGGGCGCTGTCGGCGCTGTACTATGCTGATCGGCTCAACCAATTGCCGATCGGCGTGATCGGCATTGCGATCGGCACCGTGCTGCTGCCGGAGATGTCGCGGCAGCTCACTGCGGGGGACGATGCCGGCGCCAAGGCATCACAGCGCCGCGCGTTCGAATTCACGCTGTTGTTCTCGGTGCCGTTCGTCGCCGCATTTCTCACCGTGCCGGACGAGATCATGCGGGCGATGTTTGCGCGCGGCGCCTTCACCCGCGCCGATGCGATCTCGGCCGGCACCACGCTCGCCGCCTATGCGATCGCGCTGATCCCGTTTGTCTTGATTCGCAGCGCGGTGGCGCCGTTCTATGCGCGCAAGGACACTGCAACCCCAGTGAAGGCGGCACTGACTGGCGTCGCCACCAATGTCGTGCTGAAATTTGCCCTGATGGGCTCGCTGGCGCAGGTCGGTCTGGCGCTCGCGACCGCTGCAGGCGCCTGGATCAATCTGCTGCTGGTGATCTTCTTCTCGGTGCGTGCTGGTTACCTGGAGTTCGATCGCGAGCTGGTGCGCGCGATCGTTAAGTTCGGCCTTATCGGCGTGCTGCTCGGCGCCGCGTTGTGGCTGACCGCCTGGTTCGCGCCGCCGTATCTCGCACTCTTGCCCGCGCTGCGCAGCGAAGCCGCGCTGGCGCTTTTGATCGCAGTCGGCGCCGTCACCTACGGCGCCGCGATCCTGATCCTGTTCGGGCCGCGCTGGATCAAACGCCTGCTGCGCGGCTGATCAAGCCGCGGTGGTCGACCGCACCAGATTGGTGACGTCCGAATAGACCTGCAGCACCGGGTTGATGAAGCGGTGCGCCTTGTTCTTCGACACAATGGTGTCGTGCATCACCAGATGATCGATGCCCGTCGTGAGGAAGCAGGCCATCGCGTCGCGAGGCGTTTCGACGATCGGCTCGCCCTTGATGTTGAACGAGGTGTTGACCAGCACCGGGACGCCGGTCAGCGCTTCGAACTCCTTCAGGATGTAATAGAGATCGGGGGCGGTCTCTTCGTCCACCGTCTGGACGCGGGCCGAGCCGTCGACGTGGACCACCGCCGGAATCCTGTCGCGCCACGCCGGCGCCACCGGCTTGGCCATCAGCATGAACGGCGAGTCGCCCTTGCTCTCGAAGATCTCGTCCGCGCGCTCCTTCAGGACGATCGGCGCGAACGGCCGGAACGGCTGGCGATGCTTCACGCGGCTGTTGAGGATGTCCTTCATCTCGGCCCTGCGGGGATCGGCCAGCAGGCTGCGATGGCCGAGCGCGCGGGGGCCGAATTCGGAGCGGCCCTGAAACCAGCCGATCACCTTCTGATCGGCGAGCAGCCGCGCGGTTTCCTTATAAACCTCGCTCGAGCGGACCACGTTGATCTGCGGCTTGACGAAGAAACGTTGGGTCGCTTCTTCGACTTCAGCATCCGCATAAGACCGGCCGACGTAAGCGTGCTTCATCTCGAAGCCGCGCTGTTTCTGCTGGATCGCCAGATGGCCGTAATAGGCACAGCCGATCGCGATGCCGTCGTCGCCGGCCGCGGGCTGGATCCAGACATTCTCGAAGCCCGCCTCGCGGGCGATCCGGCCGTTTGCGACGCAGTTCAGCGCGACGCCGCCAGCGATGCACAGGTTCTTGGCGCCGGTGGTTTCGCGCAGCCAGCGTGCGCGCTCCAGCAGCACCCGCTCGGTGTCGTCCTGCACCCGCCAGGCGAGATCTTCCCAGTGCCGCATCGAAGGGCTGTCTTCCCACTTGCCGGGGCTGTCCATGATGTAGGGCTGATCCAGCTCCGGCGTCCAACGCGGCACGGTGAGCTTGTTATTCTCGAACTGCAGCATCGGCGGGATCGCGTCGGGGCGGCCGTAAGGTGCCAGCCCCATCAGCTCGCCGCATTTGTTCCAGTCGCCAAACACGTAGGTCGAGGCCCGGCTGTAGTACGCGCCGAGGCCGGGCATGTTGTAGAATTCGTCGCTGAGGAAACCGCGTTCCGGCTCCATCCAGACCTTCTTCAGGCACTCCAGCTTGGTGCCGCTGAATTTGTAGTAGCTCTCGGATTCGCGGGCGAGCGGCGAGGCTTCGTCGCCGGGAAATTGCTCGGCGACATCGGCCCGGTAGCTGCCGACACCGTCGACGATCATCACCACGCCTTCTTCGAACGGACACGGCGCGAACGCGCTGTAGGCGTGCGCGAGGTGATGCGAGATCGTCGCCACCTTGTTGGTGTGATTGCGGAACAGCGGGTGACTGCGGGCGGTGCCGCGCTCGTGTTCCGGCAGGAAGCCGGGCATGTCCTGGAAGATCAGGCGGTCTTCCATCTCCGGCACCGGCAGAATGTAACAGTTGCGCACCACCAGATCGACGTCCGCCATGGTGATGCCTTCGGCGCTCAGGCAGTAGTCGACGACTTCCTTGTAGAAGCCGGAGGCGTGCTTCTCGCGGGTGATGCGCTCCTTGGCGATGCCGAACGCGATCTCGCCGTCACGCAGCAGGCAGGCGCTGACGTCGTGGTCGTAGGTGTTGAGGCCGAGGATGTAAGTGTGCTGGCGGGACATGGGCTGCTTTGTTGTGCGCGGGAGCGGCGCGGGGGAGGCGAGGGTCGTCACCTGACAGTCGATCCGCACCGCGATGCGGTTCAGTTGAATGGCACTATAGCTGGACCAGTAAAGTTGGACATCGGTGAGACGCCTGCGGGCGCGTCGTGTTCCCCGAGCGATCGGCCCGCCCATGCGGCGCTGCACGCGAGAAAGTGGGCGTCGGCGTGGCTGGAACATCCCGGCCGCTTCGACGTTTGGCAGCATCTCGCCGCGTTCAGCGCCGATCGCGGCTTGACCAAAACCCTAGCTTGATCATAAGCTTGACCGCCGAGGCCGATCACGGGGGCGCATTGCCCCCGCGCATTTGAACCGTCTTCCCGCACGACCCCACCAACAACGGGACATGACGATAACCTGCTCAACGACCGGGAGAACAATCCATATGGCTCAAACTGCTTCCAAGGCCCGCAAGGGATGGACGACGCGCGTTCTCGCCGCCGTCACGCTGACGGCGATTTACGGCTTCAGCCTCGTCGGAACCTCGGCGCTGTTCCTGACCGCAAGCACCGGCAAGGCTGAGGCCCAGCGCGGCCGCGGTCGCGGCCGTGGGCGCGGCTATTACGGCCGTGGCCGCGGTTGGGGCCCTGGCTATTATCGCGGCCGTGGCCGTGGCTACTATCGTGGCTATGGCGGGTGCGTGTTCAATCCGGTTTACGGCCGGGTGATCTGCTACTAATTCGCCGCGGCGGGGCGGAGACGCCCCGACCTGCGTGAGCTTCCAAACAGGTGTATCGGGCAACCGATGCACCTGTTTCTTTTTGCGCCGGGCGCGGGGCGAGCGCGCTGCAGTCGCAAATGCAGATTGCTGCCACTGGGTTCATATTTCGGTGTTCAGTCGCAAAGCTCGCGCCGGCGCGTTTGCTCCTGTCATCGATCCGCTGCAAGATGCTTTCCAATCGCATCGGAGGTGACGGTCCCATGGCTCCAACCAAGTTGGCTCCCACCAAGTTCGGCGTCGGCCAGAGCGTGTTGCGCAAGGAGGACGATCCTCTGATTCGCGGCAAAGGCCGCTACACCGACGACGTTGCGCCGGCTTCGTCCGCTTACGCGCTGGTGCTGCGCTCGCCGCATGCCCATGCCACCTTCAAGCTCGATGCGAATGCAGCGCGTGGTCTTCCTGGCGTGCTGACGATCCTGACCGCGGATGACGTCACCGATCTCGGCGGTCTGCCGTGCCTGTTCAATCTGCCGGACAAGCCGTTCAAGGCGCCCGATTATCCGATCCTGGCGCGCGCTGAGGTTCGCCATGTCGGCGATGCGATCGCCTTTGTGGTCGCCGATACGCTCGCGCATGCCCGCGACGCGCTGGAAGCGATCGCGGTGGAGTGGACTCCGCTGCCGGCCGTGATCGGCGCCGCGCGCGCGGTCGAGCCCGGCGCGCCGGAGGTGTGGCCCGACCACGCCGGCAACGTGCTGTTCGATGCCGGTATCGGCGACAAGGCCGCGACCGACGAGGCGTTCGCCAAAGCGCATGCGGTCGCTGAAATCCGCATCGTCAACCCGCGCATCGTCACCAACTACATGGAGACCCGCGCGGCGGTCTGCGAATACGATGCCAAGCGCGATCACTTCACGCTGACGGTCGGCAGCCAGGGCAGTCACCGGCTGCGCGATATCCTGTGCCAGACCGTGCTGAAGATCCCGGTCGAGAAGATGCGGGTGATTTGTCCGGATGTCGGTGGCGGGTTCGGCACCAAGCTGTTTCCGTATCGCGAATACGCGCTGCTTGCGGTCGCCGCCAAGAAACTGCGCAAGACCGTAAAGTGGACCGCCGATCGCGGCGATCACTTCGTCGGTGACTCGCAAGGCCGCGACAACGTCACGACCGCGCGGATGGCGCTGGCCGACGACGGCAAGTTTCTCGGCATGGATGTCGACCTGATCGGCGACGTCGGTGCTTATCTGTCGACCTTCGGCCCGTACATTCCTTACGGCGGCGCCGGCATGTTGCCGGGACTGTACGACATTCAGGCGTTCCACTGCCGGATCCGCACCGTGTTCACTCACACCGTGCCGGTCGATGCCTACCGCGGCGCCGGACGTCCCGAAGCTGCTTACGTGGTCGAGCGTCTGGTCGATGCCTGCGCGCGTAAACTGTCGATGTCGCCGGATGCGATCCGGCGCAAGAACTTCATTCCGCCGCGCAAGCTCCCCTACAAGACCGCGACCGGCAAAGTGTACGACTCCGGCGACTTCGCCGCGCATCTGAAGCGCGCGATGGAGATCGGCGACTGGAAGGATTTCGCCAAGCGCGCCAAGGCGGCCAAGAAGCAGGGACTGGTGCGCGGCATCGGGCTCGCCTCTTACGTCGAGGTCTGCGGCACGATGGGCGAGGAGACCGCCAAGGTGGTGCTCGATCCCGATGGCGACATCACCGTGCTGATCGGCACGCAGTCGAGCGGGCAGGGCCACCAGACCGCTTATGCGCAGATCGTCGCCGAGCAGTTCGGCGTGCCGCAGGAGCGGGTGCGTGTGGTGCAGGGCGACACCGACCAGATCGCCACCGGCCTCGGCACCGGCGGCTCGGCGTCGATCCCGTCCGGCGGCGTCAGCGTGCAGCGCGCCACCCATCAGCTCGGCGAGCAGCTCCGCGACATCGCGGCCGATGCGCTCGAGACCAGCGCCGCCGACCTCGAAATCAGCGACGGCACCATCCGGATCGCCGGCACCGACCGCTCGATCAGCTTCGCCGATCTCGCCAAGCGCCCCGGCGTCGATCCTGCCAAGCTCAACGCCAGCGCAACCTTCGCCAGCGCCGACGGCACCTATCCGAACGGCACGCATCTGGTCGAGATCGAGCTCGATCCGGCGACCGGCAAGATCAAAATCGTCAACTACGTGATCGTCGACGATTTCGGCGTGACGCTGAATCCGCTGCTGCTCGCCGGCCAGGTCCACGGCGGCACCATTCAGGGGATCGGCCAGGCGCTGATGGAGCAGGCGGTTTACAACGCCGAGGACGGCCAGCTCGTCACCGGTTCGTTCATGGACTACGCGCTGCCGCGCGCGGCCGATGGCGCGCCGATCATCTTCGAAACACACAACGTGCCGTGCGCCACCAATCCAATGGGCGTGAAGGGTGCGGGCGAGGCGGGGGCGATCGGCTCCTGCCCGGCGGTGATGAACGCGATCATCGACGCGCTGTGGCGGGAATACCGGATCGACCACATCGATATGCCGGCGACGCCGGAGCGGGTGTGGATGGCGATCCGCGAACACGAGCGCCGGCACCGGCTGTAAAGCCGGGTCGATCGAACGAGACCTAATAGAGTGGCGTTAAGCCACCGCTGCGAAGGCCGCCGAACCGGCGGCCGGTGACGGAGTTGAAACAACCAAGCGGGAGGAATTGCGATGTTGCGAACTGTGATCGTGGCCGGAGCGGTGTTGCTGACGGCGAGCGCCGTAATGGCGCAGCAGGATCTGGTCGATAAGACCCAGAAACTGATGAAGGACAACGGCCGGAACATGATGGTGCTCGGCGCCATGGCCAAGGGCGAGAAGCCCTACGATCAGGCCGCGGTCGATGCGGCGCTGAAGCAGTTCGACGAAACCGCCAAGGACCTTCCCAAGCTGTTTCCGGACAGCGCCAAGGGCCTGAAGCCGTTCGACAGCAAGTACAGCGCCTCGCCGAAGATCTGGACCGAGCGCGCCAAATTCGACGGCGAGATCTCCGACTTCGCCAAGGCGGTCGACGGCGCCAAGGGCAAGGTCAAGGATGTCGACACGCTGAAGGCCGCAATGCAGCCGATCGGCAAGGCATGCGGCAGCTGCCACGAGAACTTCCGCCAGAAGGAAGGCTAACGCGGCAAGCGCCGCCGGCAGCGGAGAATCGGCCGTGGCCAGGACACTCGGAGCCGTGATCGCGGCGATCATCGGCATCGCCGCGTTCTGGCTGTTGACGATGCCGGCCACGGTGTCGGCTGACCGCCTGCCGGTGCGCACCGCCAACCTCGAGAATGGCCGCACCGCGTTCTACGCCGGCGGTTGCGCCGAATGCCACGCCACGCCCAAGCAGGACGATCGCACCAAGCTCGGCGGCGGGCTGGGGCTGAAGTCGGAGTTCGGCACGTTCTACGTGCCGAACATCTCGCCCGATCCAAATGACGGTATCGGCAAATGGACCGAGGCGGAGTTCGTCAGCGCGGTGATGCGCGGCACGGCGCCGGGCGGCGTGCATCTGTATCCGGCGTTTCCATATCCGTCCTACGCACATGCGCGGCTCGACGACGTCCGCGATCTGTTCGCCTACATCAAGACGTTGCCGGCGGTCGCCGGCCGAGCTTCGCCGAACGACGTGCCGTTCCCGTTCAGCATCCGCCGCGCAGTCGGGCTGTGGAAACTGCTGTTCTTCGATGACACGCCGTTCACGCCGGATCCGGCGCAATCGGCGCAGTGGAATCGCGGCGCGTATCTGGTGAACAGCTTCGGCCATTGCGCCGAGTGCCATAGCCCGCGCAACGCGCTCGGCGGCATCGTCGCGGCGCAGCGCTTTGCCGGTGGGCCCGATCCCGAGGGCAGGGGCTGGGTGCCGAACATCACCCAGAAGGGGCTCGGCGACTGGAGCGCCGGCGACATCGCCTATTTTCTCGAGACCGGCATGACGCCGGAAGGCGACAGTGCCGGCGGCTCGATGGCGCAGGTGATCCGCAACACCTCGCAGCTCGGCAAGGATGACCGCGAGGCGATCGCAGCCTACATCAAGTCGCTGCCGCCGGTGCAAGGACCGGTCCGGCCCCCGCGCAAAGCCAAGGCTGGATAACCAGCGATCACTTCGGTCCGAACGCCTTGAAGGTGATGATGGTGTGGGTGTCCTTGATGCCGGGGATCACCTGGACCTTGTCGGCGACGAAATGGCCGATATCGGTCGAGCGATCGACGTAGAATTTCACCAGCAGGTCGTAGTCGCCGGCGGTCGAATAAATCTCCGAGGCGATCTCGGCTTCGGCGATCGCGTTGGCGACGGCGTAGGACTGGCCGAGCTGGCATTTGATCTGGACGAAAAACGGCACCATCGCGGGTCTCTCCGGCAGCTTGATTTGCGCCATCAAGCCCAAAACACCCTGTCGGCGCAAGCTCTTGCCGCTGCGGCGTGGGCGCGCTACGACCGCGATCGGCTGCCGGTCCGCCCTCTCATTCAATCGAGCACGTTGATGGCCATTCCGATCGCACTCACCATCGCCGGCTCCGACTCCGGAGGCGGCGCCGGCATTCAGGCCGACCTCAAATCGTTTTCGGCGAACCGTGTCTATGGCGCCTCGGTGATCACCGCCCTGACGGCGCAGAACACCCGCGGCGTCACCGCGATCCACGACGTCCCGGCCGCGTTCGTCACCGCGCAGATCGATGCGGTGTTCAGCGATCTTGCGGTCGCCGCCACCAAGATCGGGATGGTGGCGCAGCGCGGCGTGATCGCCGCGATCGCCGATGGGCTGGATCGCTGGCACGCCGCCAACGTCGTGCTCGATCCGGTGATGGTCGCGACCTCCGGCGACCGGTTGATCGCGGACGACTGCGTCGAGGCGCTGCGCACCACCCTGATCCCGCGTGCCCGTCTCATCACGCCGAACCTGCCCGAAGCCGCTGCACTGCTCGACGAGCCGGTTGCCGCCGAGCCGGCCGAAATTGAACGCCAGGGCCGGCGCCTGCTCGCGCTCGGCTGCGAAGCGGTCCTGATCAAAGGTGGACACGGTACCGGGCCGACCAGCACCGATTACCTGTTCGTGGGAGCCGAGGTGGAAGCGTTGGCCGCTCCGCGGATCATGACCAACAATACCCACGGTACCGGCTGCTCGCTGTCCTCCGCGATCGCCGCCAATCTCGCCAAAGGCCGGTCGTTGCAGGCCTCTGTGGCTGCCGCCAAGCAGTGGGTGAGCGCCGCCATCGCCGCGGCGGACAAGCTTTCGGTCGGGCACGGCCATGGCCCGATCCATCATTTCCACGGCTTCGACTAAGGCCCAAACCGGCCGACCGTGCGCTGTCGTCCAGTCGTCGTACTCCGCTGATAATCCGAATTCGTAAGTAATTTACGATTCGAACGGAACCGATGACTCCCGATCTCGACAAGTCCCTGATTGAAACCGCCTACGCTCGCTGGGCTCCGATCTACGACGCGGTATGCGGACCGGTGATGGTGAAGGGACGACGCGCCGCGGCCGCTGAAGCGCGCGCGCACGGCGGCAAGATTCTCGAAGTCGGTGTTGGTACCGGACTATCATTCGACGATTACGACGCCACGACCGAAATTATCGGGATCGATCTGTGCGAGCCGATGTTGGAGAAGGCGCGCGCCAAGATGGCAACCGGGCGCTATCCGTGGGTCAAAGACGTGCGCCAGATGGATGCGCACGCGATGGAGTTTGCCGACGCGACGTTCGATTGCGTCGTCGCGCAATTCGTCATCACGCTGGTCGCTAATCCCGAGCAGGTGCTGTCGGAGTGCCACCGCGTGGTGAAGCCGGGCGGGCGCATCATCCTGGTCAATCATCTGTACTCCGAAGTCGGCGTGGCCGCTGCGGTCGAGCGCTGGGCGGCGCAGAAGACCCGAGCACTGGGTCTGCGTCCGGAGTTTCCGTTCGCGCGGCTGCAGGCCTGGGCTCAGGCCACCTCCGACGCGATCCTGGTCGAGCGGCGCAAGCTGAAGCCGTTCGGCATCTACACGCTGGTGTGTTTCGAGCGGACTCCCACGCCGATGGCGGCCTGAGAGCCGGGTTCGAAACGTCGCCGCCCGCGGGCGGCCTTGGATGGGACAAGACCGATGAGCGACGACGGTCCGGAACGACGCTTTCGCACCCTGTTCATTTCCGACGTCCATCTCGGCGCGCGAGGATCGCAGACCAATCTGCTGCTCGACTTCCTCCGCGTCCACGATGCCGACACCATCTATCTGGTCGGCGACATCATCGACGGCTGGGCGCTGAAATCGAGTTGGTACTGGCCGCAGTCGCACAACGACTTCGTGCAGAAGCTGCTGCGCAAGGGCCGCAAGGGCGCGCGCATCATCTACGTGCCCGGCAACCACGACGAGTTTCTGCGCAACTACTACGGCACGCATTTCGGCGGCATCGAAGTCGTCGAGAACGCGATCCACACCGGCGCCGACGGCCGCCGCTATCTGGTGATCCACGGCGACATCTTTGATCTGGTGGTGCAGAACGCGAGATGGCTCGCCCATGTCGGCGACAAGGCCTACGACCTCGCGATCCGGCTCAACCGCGTCGTCAATGCGTTCCGTCGCTGGTTCGGCGTGCCGTATTGGTCGCTGTCGCAATGGGCCAAGCACAAGGTCAAGAACGCGGTCAACTACATCGGCGCGTTCGAAGAGACGCTGGCGCAGGAAGCCCGCCGCCACGGCACCGATGGCGTGATCTGCGGCCACATCCACACCGCCGCGATCTGTGACTTCCACGGCATCAACTACATGAACTGCGGTGACTGGGTCGAAAGCTGCACGGCGCTTGCCGAGCACGAGGATGGCCGGTTCGAGATCATCACCTGGACCGATCTGCTGAAGCGCAATCTGCCGGTGCCGACGGTCGCTGCGCGGGCCGCCTGATGCGCATCCTGATCGCGACCGACGCATGGCACCCGCAGGTCAACGGCGTGGTGCGGACGCTGACGATGATGGCCGAAGCGGCGAAGTCGCTCGGCGTCGACGTAGTGTTCTTGACGCCTGAGACGTTCCCGACGGTGGCGCTGCCGAGCTACCCGGATCTGCGGATCGCGATCCCCAATCCGATCCGGGTCGCGCATCTGATCAATGCCGCGCACGCCGATTGCATCCACATCGCGACCGAAGGCCCGATCGGGCTCGCAGCGCGACGCTACTGCCGCAAGCGCGGGCTGCGCTTCACCACCAGCTTCCACACGCGTTTTCCTGAATACGTCTCCGCCCGCGCGCCGATCCCGGAGTCCTGGGTGTGGTCGCTGCTCCGTCGGTTTCACGGCGCCAGCCATGCGGTGATGGCGGCGACGCCGGCGCTCGCCGATGAACTGCGCGGCCGCGGCTTCCGCAACGTCGTGCTGTGGCCGCGCGGCGTCGACGGGCATCTGTTCCATCCGCGCGAGGATGCCGATCTCGGCTTGCCGCGGCCGGTGTTCCTGTCGGTCGGCCGGGTCGCGGTCGAGAAGAACCTCGAAGCATTCCTGTCGCTCGATCTGCCGGGCACCAAAGTGGTGGTCGGCGACGGCCCGGCGCGGGCGGCGCTGGAACGCGATTTCCCGAACGCGGTGTTTCTCGGCGCCAAGCAGGGCGAGGCGCTGGCGAAGGTCTATTCCGCCGCCGACGTGTTTGTGTTTCCGAGCAAGACCGACACCTACGGCCTGGTGCTGCTCGAAGCGCTGGCGAGCGGTGTGCCGGTCTCGGCGTTTCCGGTGACCGGGCCGCGCGACGTGATCGGCGATTCCCCGGTCGGTGTGCTGAGCGAGGATCTGCGCGCCGCGTGTCTCGGCGCCCTGGAGATCTCGCGCGAGGCGTGTCTGGCATTCGCCGCCGATCACACCTGGGAAGCTTCGGCCCACGCCTTCCTCGACAACGTCCGCCGGGTGTCGATGCTGGACGCAGACCGGCTTCATCCTCACGGCGCCAAGCCGCATCGGATGGTTGCCTGAGGCGCGCGTATCATCGCACCTTGTCGGCGCGCGCGGCGCGGCGTTAGATGCCGGCCATGACCAATTCCCCTGTGCTGCCTGTTTCCGTCGCCGATATCGATGCGGCTGCCGAGGTGCTCGCGCCCGTTGCGGTGCGGACGCCGCTGCTTTCGTCACCGGCGCTCGACGCTGCGACCGGGGCTCGGGTGTTCCTCAAGCCCGAAGTCCTGCAGCGCACCGGCTCGTTCAAGTTTCGCGGTGCCTTCAACAAGCTGGCCTCGATCCCGGCAGATGCCCGGCGCGGCGGCGTGGTGGCGTTCAGCTCGGGCAACCATGCGCAGGGCGTTGCCGCCGCGGCGCAGCTGCTCGGCGTCCACGCCACCATCGTGATGCCGTCGGATGCACCAGCCTCGAAGCGCGAGCGCACCGCCGGCTATGGCGCCGAGGTGGTGTTGTACGATCGCGACCGTGGGGACCGCGAGGCGATCGCCCGCGACATCGCCGAGCGCAGCGGCGCGACGCTGGTGCGGCCGTTCGACGATCCGATGGTGATCGCCGGGCAGGGCACGGTTGGCCGCGAGATCGGCGAAGACCTTGCCGCGTTGGGCATCGCGCCGGATTTGGTGGTGGCGCCGGCCTCGGGCGGCGGGCTGATCGCCGGCACGGCGCTCGCTGTCAAAGCGCGGTTTCCCCAGGCGCTGGCGATGTCGGCCGAGCCGGAGGGCTTCGACGACCACGCCCGCTCGCTGGTGGCGGGGCGGCGCGAGTCCAATCCGGCCGGCGGACGCACGATCTGCGACGCGCTGATGATGTCGATCCCCGGCGAGGTCACCTTCGCGATCAATCGCGTGCTGCTCGCCGGCGGCGTTGCGGCGTCCGATGCCGAGGTCGGCGATGCGGTCGGTTTCGCATTCCGCGAGTTGAAGCTGGTGGTGGAGCCGGGCGGCGCAGTGGCGCTGGCGGCGCTGCTCGCCGGAAAGCTCGACGTCCGCGGCAAGACCGTCGCGATCGTGCTGTCGGGCGGCAATGTCGATGCCGACCTGTTCAGCCGCCTGATTGCCTGATTTCGAGAACGCGTTCGCCGCGCCCGCTGGTTACGAGAAGAACGCGATCTTCTCGGCCTGGCTCATCCGCCGGATCGGCACCAGCGCGTCGCTGCGCATCGGCGGCGGGGCCGCGACCGCACCGCTGGCGATGGCCGCGGCGCCAAGCGAGGCCGGCGCAGCAGCAGCGACTTCGCCGGCGACAGCAGCGGTAGCCATCGCCACCGGTGCAGCGGCCGCATGGATGGCGACCGGCTCGGCCATGGCCTCCATGGGAGCGGCTTCACCGATTTCGCCGACCGGCTCGAACGCGGCGTCAGGCTCCGGCTCCGCCTCGAATGCCTCCGCGGCGGAAGCTGGTGCGTCGTCGATCGTCATCGGCTCCGGCGACACCGCAATCTCTTCGCTCAGCGCCTGCTGCAGCGCTGCGATGTCGGATTCGATTTCCGCAGCGGTGCTGGCCGCGGCCGCCGCATAGGCATCATCCTCGGGCCGATATGGCTCCGAGACCTCGGGCGCCGACATCTCGCGGGCGACCAAATCGAGCACCGCGTCGTCTTCCAGGCCCTCGGCGTCCAGCGCCACCACCTCGTCGAGCAGGTGAGCGGCTTCCGACTGCTCAGCCGCGCTGGCGGCGGCAGGGGCTTCGGCAGGGGCCACCGAAGCCGCCACTGCAGCGGGCGCGGGCGTCTGGTCTTCGGCTTCGACGAATTCCAGTTCTTCCGATGGCGTGCCCTTGACCACCACGAACGCCGGGGCAGCTTGCGCCTGCGGAGCGGAAGCCGGTTCTGCCGCCTCGGGAGCGGAGGCCTGCGGAGCAACTGCCTGCGGAGCGACAGGCTCAGCCGCGGCCGGCTGCGGCGCGACGGCTTCGGGCTCAGCGGCGGCCTGCGGCGCAGCGGCGGGCTCGTCCATCGCTGGTGTAGCGGCAGGGGCCGCTGCGGCTGTCGTCTCCGGCGCGGCTCGGTTTGCTGCGGCTTCGGGAGCGACGCCGGAGATTGCGGCGACGTGTTGCAGCATCCGGTCGAATGCGGCGTCGATCGCATCGCGATCGATTCCTGCGACCAGCCGGTGGCCGCTGTCGATGGCGGCGACCTGCTGGTCGAGCAGATCGCAGATCCGGGAGTCGGCGCCGCATTCGCGCAAGGTCGAAGCGACCTCGCTGATCGCGCGGGCGCCGCGATGCGCAGCCACCAGGGTCGCGGTGTCGTCGAGCGTCGCGATCGCCTTGGCGACGCTGGCGCGCGCCTCGCCGATCACCGCGCGGATCGCCGCCAGCGACTCCACGGCGGCTTCGGCCTGGGCCTGCTTCTGAGCGGCGAGGGTCTGTTCGATCCGCGCCACCGCGTCGAGCACCATGCTGGTGTCGGCGTTGCGGTTGCGCTTGGCGTATTCGGTGAGGAACCAACGGCCCCGCGAGGTCTCCATGAAGGCTTCGCGGATCGCATCGTAGTCCGCATCACTCGGCATTACCGGGCGGGCGGAGATCGGCGAAAGGGCGAAGGCTTCGTCGGTCATCAAGGGACTCGTTGCACAATTCACTGCGCGTCACGATAACGATCACCACGATCCGCGTCGAATCGCAATTGAATTGATGTCTCCCGAATCACAAATCCCCATCCCATCACCGGATGCGAAGCGATTCGCGTCTCGGCTCGCGGTGTTCTACGCGACCAGCTTCACGGTCGCCGGCACCTACCTGCCGTTCTTCACGGTGTGGCTGAAGGCCGTTGGAATCGAGGCTTCTTTGATCGGCCTGATCGTCGCGGCGCCTGCGGTGACGCGCTTCACGCTTCTGCCTTTCATCACTGCCGCGGCCGAACGGCGCAACGCGATCCGCGCCGCGATGATCATCACCGCGGTGATCACTGCCCTCGGATTCACCCTCCTCGGGATTCTACGTGCTCCGCTGCTGATCTTCGTGGTGTTCGTGCTCACCGCCTGCTTCTGGACGCCGATCGTACCGCTGACGGACGGCTACGCGCTGAAGGCCGTGGCGCGCTACGGGCTGAATTACGGGCCGCTGCGGTTGTGGGGCTCGGCGGCGTTCATCGCCGGCGCGCTGGTGAGCGGCGTGCTGGCGGATCTGGTGGCGGCGGAGCAACTGATTTGGCTGATCGTCGCATTCGCCTGGGTCGGTGCGCTGGCCGGCTTCGGCTTGCGGCCGCTGGATGCACCGGCGAAATCGGCGACGCCGCAGCGCGGCGCCTCGCTGCTACGCAATCCGACGTTCCTGACGATCGTGGTCGCGGCGGCGCTGATCCAGGGCAGCCACGCGGCGTACTACACCTTCGCGTCGATCGCCTGGCAGGGCGCCGGTCTCAGCGGCACCACGATCTCGGTGCTGTGGGTGCTCGGCGTCGTCGCTGAGATCGTGGTGTTCGCGCTATCGCCGCGGTTCACTTGGTCGCCGATGTGGTTGATGCTTGGCGGTGCGCTGAGTGCGGTGCTGCGCTGGTCGATCACCGCCCAGGATCCGTCGCTGCCGGTGCTCACCGTGGTGCAGTTGCTTCACGGCTTCACCTTTGGTCTGACCCAGGTCGGTACCATGGGGCTGCTGGTCCGCCATGTGCCTGGCCATTTGATCGCGCGCGGGCAGGGCTACTACACTGCGGCCGCGGGCTTCGTCATGAGCGCCGCGTCGATTGCCTCCGGCGCGGTGTTCGCTCGCTATGGTCTTGCCGTGTACGACATGATGGCGGCGATGGGGCTGGCGGGTGCCATAGTGCTGGTGGTGATGCGTCGCTGGCTGCTTACGCCGACAAGCGCCGATCAGCCCCACAGCGCCGGTTCGGGCGGATAGACCGTGCTGCCGTCGTAGCGCAGGCCGTCATCGCGATCGCGCGCCAGCAGCAGCGGGCCGTCGAGATCGATGAAGCGGGCGAACGGCGTCAGCAGCATCGCCGGGGCCATCGCCAACGAGGTGGCGACCATGCAGCCGACCATGATCTGCAGGCCGAGCGCTTGCGCGTCCTGGGCCATTGCCATCGCCTCGGTAAGGCCGCCGGTCTTGTCGAGCTTGATGTTGACAGCATCGTAGCGGCCGCGCAGCGCGGCGAGCGAGGTGCGGTCGTGCACGCTCTCGTCGGCACACACTGCGATTGGGCGCGCGATGGTGGCCAGCGCCTCGTCATGCCCGGCCGGCAGCGGCTGCTCGACCAGCGTCACGCCGGCGCCGGCGCAGGCGGCGAGGTTGCGGGCGAGATTGTCCGGCGTCCAGGCTTCGTTGGCATCGACGATCAGTTCGGCATTCGGCGCGGCGCGACGTACCGCCGCAATCCGTGCGTCGTCGCCGTCGCCGCCGAGCTTGATCTTGAGCAGCGGCCGCGACGCGGCTTTCGCGGTCGCCTCGGCCATAGCTTCGGGCGTGCCGAGCGAGATGGTGTAGGCGGTGGTGGCGGGGCGGGGCGCAGCGCTGCCGAACAGCTCCCAGGCGCGCTTTCCGCTGATCTTGGCTTCGAGATCGACAAGCGCGCAGTCGAGTGCATTGCGCGCTGCGCCGGGCTGCATTGCGGCCTGTAGCGCGCTGCGATCGAGACCGCCCGCCAGCGGCGCGCGCATCGCCTCCAGTGCGGCGAGCGCCGCTTCCGGCGTCTCGCCGTAGCGCGCATAGGGGACGCATTCGCCGTGGCCGACGTGGTCGCCGCTGCGCAGCTCGGCCACCACGACGATCGCTTCGGTCTTGGCTCCGCGGCTGATGGTGAAGGCGCCGGCGATCGGCCAGCGTTCGATGCGCCCGGTCAGTTCAGGCGCTATCAGGGAGTTCATTTGCAGGCCTTGTCAGCTCAAACCGAGGGTTGCTCGGAGCTGACAAGTATGGCTGGTAATGAGCTTGGCCCGCAAGGCGGCGTTCGAACCCGGATTGGCTCAAAATGACACAGCAGATAGCGTTGGAGGGCGGTCCGTCGCTCGAACGGATCGCGCGTGGCGAAGAGCTGGCGCTGCGCGCATCGGGAACATGGACTGCGCGGTTCGCGCCGGCGCTGGAGCGGCTGGTCACGGAAGCTGAGAAGATCGGCGAAACCAAGCCCAGCGTCTTCATCGACGTCTCCGGAATTTCGCGGCTCGATACGTTCGGCGCGTGGCTGATCGAACGGATGCGCCGCAACCTCGGTCAGGACGGTACCGAGGCGCGGATCGCCGGGCTGTCGACCAACTATGCCAGCCTGGTCGACGAGGTGCGCCAGGTCGGCGACACCGGACCCGCGCCGCGGCGCGGCGGATCGCTGCGCGCGCCGATCGAGCGGCTCGGCCGCACCATGTACGCGTTCTTCGACGACATCGTCGCGCTGATCAGCATGATGGGCGCGGTGATGGCCGGCGTGCTGCGCGTGATCGTCCGGCCGACCTCGTTCCGGCTGACCTCGACCGTGCACCACCTCGAGCAGGTGTGCTGGCGCGCGGTGCCGATCATCCTGCTGATCACCTTTCTGATCGGCTGCATCGTCGCCCAGCAGGGCATCTTCCATTTCCGCAAGTTCGGCGCCGACGTGTTCGTGGTCGACATGCTCGGCGTGCTGGTGCTGCGTGAGCTCGGCGTGCTGCTGGTGGCGATCATGGTGGCGGGCCGGTCGGGCAGCGCCTACACGGCCGAGCTCGGCTCGATGAAGATGCGTGAGGAGATCGACGCGCTGCGAACCATGGGGTTCGATCCGATCGACGTGCTGATCGTGCCGCGGCTGATCGCGCTGGTGATCGCGGTGCCGATCCTCACCTTCCTCGGCGCGATGGCGGCGCTGTATGGCGGCGGCCTGGTCGCCTGGCTGTATGGCGGCGTCGATCCGGAAGCGTTCCTGCTGCGGCTGCGCGACGCGATCTCGATCGATCATTTCACCGTCGGTATGATCAAGGCGCCGGTGATGGCCGCCGTGATCGGCATCGTCGCCTGCGTCGAGGGGCTGGCGGTCCAGGGCAGCGCCGAGTCGCTCGGCAGCCACACCACCGCGTCGGTGGTGAAGAGCATCTTCTTCGTGATCGTGATGGACGGCGTGTTCGCGATCTTCTTTGCGGGAATTGGAATCTGACGATGACGGGTGCGGCCGATCCGATCATCCGGGTGCGCGACGTCTCCGTGCAGTTCGGCGCGACGCGGGTGCTGAACGGACTCGATCTCGACGTCCGGCGCGGCGAGATCCTCGGCTTCGTCGGCCCTTCCGGCGCCGGCAAGTCGGTGCTGACCCGGACTATCATCGGCCTGGTGCCGAAGCTGAGCGGCAGCATCGAGGTGTTCGGCATCGATCTCGACAAGGCCAGCAAGTCCGAGCGGCGCGGCGTCGAGCGGCGCTGGGGCATCCTGTTTCAGCAGGGCGCGCTGTTCTCCTCGCTGACCGTCCGGCAGAACATCCAGTTCCCGGTGCGGGAATATCTGAAGCTGTCGCAGCGGCTGCTCGATGAGATCACCATCGCCAAGCTGGTGATGGTCGGACTGAAGCCGGAAGTGATCGACCGCTATCCGTCCGAACTGTCCGGCGGCATGATCAAGCGCGTGGCGCTGGCCCGCGCGCTCGCGCTCGATCCGGAGCTGGTGTTCCTCGACGAACCGACCTCGGGTCTCGACCCGATCGGCGCCGGCGATTTCGACGAGCTGGTGCGGACGCTGCAGCGGACTTTGGGTCTGACGGTTTTCATGGTAACCCATGACCTCGACAGCCTGCACACCGCCTGCGACCGCATAGCGGTGCTGGGGGATGGCAAGGTGATCACAGCCGGAACCATCGCCGACATGCAGGCCTCGCAGCATCCGTGGCTGCGTTCGTATTTTCACGGCAAGCGCGCTCGCGCGGTGGTCGGTTCGCCATGATCGGGACGCGTCAGGAAATTTCGACCGCCGCACTGCGGCTGCGTCGTTTTGCTTCCGCATTCTGCGCTCAAAGCCTGCCGCGTGGCGCGGCGGCTGATGAGCCGGCGGCGCCGCAGATTGGTTTGGAGTAGAGGCGAATGGAAACGCGTGCGAATTACTTCCTGATCGGGACGTTCACCCTCGCGGTGATCGCCGCGGCGTTCGGGTTCGTGCTGTGGTTTCAGAGCCTGCACACCACCAAGGCGCGCAGCCCGCTGCGGGTGGTGTTCGAAGGCGCGGCCTCGGGCCTGCGCAACGGCGGCAGCGTGAACTTCAACGGCGTCCGGGTCGGCGAGGTGGTGTCGGTCAAGCTCGACAATCCGCGCCGCGTGGTGGCGCTGGCGATGGTCGAGAACACCGCGCCGATCCGCAAGGACACCCAGGTTGGCCTGGAATTCCAGGGCCTGACCGGCGTCGCCGCGATTTCGCTGAAGGGCGGCTCGGAGACCGCGCCGCCGGTGCCGCTGGACGACGACGGCACCCCGGTGCTGACCGCCGATCCCGAGCTGCTGCAGGACATCTCGGAGTCGATCAAGGCGACCCTGCGCAACGTCAACCGCCTGGTCTCCGAGAACCAGGAGTCGGTGAAGACCTCGCTGGAGAATTTGCAGACCTTCACCTCGAGCCTGGCGCGCAGCTCCGACAAGATCGACAGCATCATGTCGCGGGTCGACGGCGTGATCGCCAAGACCGACAGCGTGATGCAGGGCATCGACGCGCTGGCCGGCGGCAAGGACGGCGGCGAGCTGTTCCAGGCTGTGAAGTCGTTCCGCGAACTCGCCGACAATCTCGACAAGCGCTCCGGCGCCCTGATCCTCGACGGCCGTCGTACGCTCGCCGACATCAGCCGCGCGGTGAACAATTTCGACCGCAACCCGACCCGGGTGCTGTTCGGGCCGAGCAACACTGCTCAGCAGGAGCAGCCGGCCGCAGCTCCGCCCACCGCCGCCCGCGCCGAACAGCCGCGCCCGCCGCGACGAAGGCCGCAGTAGGGCGCGAGCTTCGCGTCGAACAGACGGTCCTCAGCGAGGATTATCGTCATCCAGAGGCGCCCGCGCAGCGAGCCTCAAAGGATGACCTTCGCACGCTTGGTTGATTGTTTCGCCTGCGTCCGGCCAACCCACGCGATCATACCGGTTTCGCGAATCTGCCTTGAATCGTTTCAACCGATCGGCAGACGGTGGAAATCGCGATCTCTGACGTCTATTACAGCCCCTCCCTGGACAACGCTCCAACGCGCGAGGGCCGCATGAACAACGACAGTTCTGGTCCCAGCCCTGCCGTGGCGATACTGCGCAGCCATGCGCGAGAGGATTGGCGGTCGCTTTCGGTCGTCGTGGTCGTCGTCCTGATCTCCAGCGCAGCCAGCGTCGCGGCGCCGTATCTGTTTTCCCGGGCGATCGACCAACTGCCGAAGGACCACGCGTCCGGCGAACTGCTGTACGCGCTGTTCTCCTATGCGGCGCTGATCGGGATCGCGTCGGTGTTGAGCCGGGTGGTCCAGTATCTCTCGGTCATCATCTCCGAGAACCTCGGATATTTCGTCTCCACCGAGCTGTTCGCGCGAATCTTGCGGAAGCGCTCCGAGTTCTTCATCGAGCACAATCCCGCCGAGATCCAGAATGCAGTCGGCCAGGGACGAGGCGCTCTGACGACCATCGCGAACATCGCTCTGATCGTTTGGCTTCCGAGCGCGACCCAAGTCGGGCTGACGCTGGTCACGCTCGGCTATCTGCTCGATCTGCAGATCGTCCTCGCGGTCGCGGTCTACGGCGTGGTCGTCGTTCTCGTCACACTAGGCTCGACGCGAGGGTCGCAGCAACTTCTGGACGCTGCGATGGCCGCTAGCCAGGACAACGCCCGGTTCGCCGGCAACGCGATGAACGCGATGGAAACCTTGCGCCAGCTCGGTGGCTCGACCTGGATGAGCCGGCGCTTCGCCGATCGCGCAGCTGCCGTCAGGGACGGCTGGCGGGCCTACATGCTCAGGCGGACAGGAACTTCGGCTCTGCTCGGTCTTGGTCTCGCAGCCCAGTTCGCGATTAATTTCGCGCTGCTGTTACCGAAGTATCAGGCTGGGGCCGTCAGCATCGGGGACATCGTGCTGTTCAACGCTCTCCTGCTGCAGCTCAACACCCCGTTCGAAATGATCGCGCAGACCATGGACAGTTTCGCCCGATCGCGCGCGCAACTGGTGCCGCTGACGCGCTTCTGGAATGCTCCGGAAGAACACGACGATCGGTCGTCGGCTTCCTTCAGCATCTCCGATGGCACGATCATGTTCGAAGAGGTCGGCTACGATTACGGGAATGGGCGAGGCGTATCAGGTATCGGGTTTTCCGCCGGGCGCGGCACCATCACGTTCATCGTCGGCGAGACCGGCGCGGGAAAGTCGACCGTCTTCAAGCTCGCCCTGAAGTCCATTGAGCCGCAGCAAGGCCGGATCACGGTGGATGGCACCGAGATCCGGCAGATCGCGCGCGCCGATTGGTTCAAGATGATCGCGGTCGTTCCGCAGGAGGTGATCCTGCTCAACGAGAGTCTGGCGGACAACATCCTGCTCGGCCGGGAGCGGGACGAAGCGCGGTTGCGAGACGTGGCCAGCAAGGCCGCGATCCTTCAGCTGATCGAAGCCCTGCCGGAGGGGTTCGATACGGCGGTGGGCGAACGCGGTCTCAAACTGTCCGGCGGGGAGCGCCAGAGGATTGCGGTCGCGCGTGCTCTGTACGGCGCCCCGGCGATCTTGTTTCTCGACGAAGTCAGCTCAGCCCTGGATGAAGACACCGAACGGGACATCATGGACCACATCCGGGCGATTGCTTGCGACGTCACGGTGCTGGCAATCACCCATCGCCGATCGTTGCTGACGCCGATGGACACCGTAGTTGAACTCAGCGCGAGCCGGGTGGCCGGTGAGAAGCAGACGGTCGGCAGCCACTGAACGCAGTCGCCGCTCATCTCGGTGCAGCGGGTGGCACGGATCTATCCGATTGCCGGCGCAGATGCCCGCGTCGAGCTGGCGCGCGGATCTCGCGCCGGCCGTTCAGGACTCGGCGCCGCCCGTGGGCGGGTTCGGTCTCGCGGAGCGCCTCCGCCGGGATGTCGGCTTTTCGGCCGGAGGGCCGTGCGGCTTCAGGCGAATTCGCATCGCGTGGCCGCCCTGATGCTCCAACTCGAACGCGTTGGTCTTGCGAACGAGGTCGCTCAGCTTGCGGAAGCCGAAGGTTCTGGGATCGAAGTCGGAAGCCAGATTGGACAGGTGCTTGCCGACTTCGCCGAGCGACACCCAACCGTCTTCGCTCTCCATCTGCTTGATCACCCGCTCGATGATCGGAGTGGCCGCACTCGGCGGCTGAAGCGGTTTCGCCGTCGATGCCGTACCCTTGCTGTCGCTCGCTCCTGCGATCAGGTTCTCGGTGTAGACGAAGCGCCGGCACGCTTGCCGGAAACTCTCCGGGGTCTTCTGTTCGCCAAAGCCGAATACATCGACGCCTTGCTCGCGAATCCGCGAGGCGAGGCGGGTGAAGTCGCTGTCGGACGAGACCAGGCAGAAGCCTTCGAAACGGCCGCTGTGAAGCAGGTCCATCGCATCGATCACCAGCGTGATGTCGGAGGCATTCTTGCCGGTGGTGTAGGCGAACTGCTGCTGCGGGATGATGGCGTGTTTCGCCAGAATATCGGCCCAGCCCTTCGAGCGCGAGGTGGAGAAGTCGCCGTAGATCCGGCGAACGCTGGCTTCGCCGATTTTCGCAATCTCCTCGAACAGTCCGTCGGCGATCTTTGCCGATGCGTTGTCCGCATCGATCAGAACGGCAAGGCGAGGCGAGCGGTGTTCAGAAGGCATGGTGTGTTCTCGGCCTGATGCGGATCGGAAACTGGAGCGTGTCTCATCGTGAGATAGCGAGGCAGCCCCGCTTCCACAACGCCAAACGAAAAGCGGGGGCCGCCGGCCCCCGCTTTGGATCGATTACTTAAGCTGCTGCCCGGACCGGGCAGAGTGCTGTGTTACCCGAGCCGTCCCGCCGCGTGCGCCAGCAGGGTGTAGACCAGGCCGGTCTCGGACGAGAGATGACCGCGCAGAGCCTGCGGGGCGTTGTCGTCGCGGGCGACCTCGTCGAGCAGGCGCTCGAACTCGGCGATGTAGCGGTCGACCGTCTGCTTGAAGCTGCGCTCGCTGCGATATTTGCGAGCGACTTCGTCGAACGCCTTCTGGCCGGCCGGAGTGTAGAGCCGCTTGGTGAAGGACTTCGCCTCACCGCGCTGGTAGCGCTCCCACATCTCCAGCGCGAGGTTGCGGTCCATCAGCCGGCCGATGTCGAGCGACAGCGACTCCAGCGGATTGCCGCTCATCGCAGCCTGAGCCTGCTGGGCGGCGCGGCCGCGCGGCGGTTCACGCTCGGCGCTGGTGTCGGCGCGGTTGAGCAGCTCCGACAGCCAGCCGTCACGGCCCTGGTCGGCGTTGCTCGGCGCGACCGGCGGCGCTTCGGTGCGGCGCGGGCCGACCGGCATGCCGAGGTCCGGCGGCGGCAGCGTCGCGGCGCTGGATTCCCGGCTGCGCGGGGCAGGGCGGGCGGCGACCGTTTCGGCACGTCCAACGTTGGCGGCGGCCAGCACCGGCTCTTCCTCGCGGGCGGTCACGGTGGCGGCGCGGGTCGGCGTCACCACGTCCATACCGCGGCCGTGGCGGGCGACGATGCGGTTGAGCTCGGCGAGCGCTTCGATCTGGTCGACGATCACCTTGCGCATCTGCGCGGTGCTCTCGGCGGCCTCCTGCGGGATTTCGAGCACGCCGCGGCGCAGCTCCTCGCGGGTGGATTCGAGCTCGTGCTGCATCTCGGCGGCCATCTGCTTGATGCCCTGGACGATCGAGGTGAAGCGATCGGCCGATTGCTTGAACAGCGCGTCGGCTTCCTGGGTACCCTGCTTATAGACCTGATGCATCGCCTCGACGGTGAGACGGCGCTCCTGCTCGGCGGCGCTGCGCACCGCTTCGAACTGCTGCGTGATGCTGGCGGAGCCGGCACCGGCGGTTTCGGCGACGATCCGCGCGACGTCGCGGGCGCGCTCCTCGGCGGCGGCGAGCGATTCATCCAGCAGGCTGGTGAACCGGCCGAGCCGCTGGTCGAGATCGGCGGTGCGCAGATCGAGGGTCGTGACCAGCGATTCCAGTGCTTCCTTGCGATCGCTGACCGAGGTCGAGGCCTGGCGGTTGCTGTGCTCGAGCAGGTCGGCAGCCTCGGCCAAAGCGTGGCCGTGAGCTTCGAACTGCGCCGACAGCGCGCCGAGATCTTCCAGCGCCCGGGCGGTCTTGGTGTGGAAGCCGGTGAGCTGATCTTCCAGCGTCTGCGTGGCGGCACCGCTGCGGGCGTTGACCTCGTTCATCGTGGTGACGAAGTCGGCGACGCGGGTGACCAGCGCGCGCTCCAGCGAGTTGAGGTTCTCGTGGGCGCCGGTGAGCACTTCCTGCAGCAGGATGTTGCCTTCACGCAGCCGCTCGAACAGCGCCACGGTGTCGGTGCGCAGGATCTTGCTGGTCTCCTGCATCTCGGTGACCGCGGTGATCGAGACCTGGCGCGACTGTTCGATCGCCGACCGCGACGCGAGGTCGAGATCCTTGAGCGACTTGTTGATCGCGTTGGTGGCCAGATCGCCGGCGCCGGTGATCGAGCGGGCGACCTCGGTGCCGTTGGTCAGGATCGAGTTCGAGAAGGTCTTGCCGCGCGACTCGATGGCGTTCAGCGCATCGCTGGTGACGCGATCGATTTCGGTGGTGAGCTGGCTGGTCTTGCCGGCGATGGCTTCGACCAGCACGCCGCGCTTGCCGTCGATGATCAGCGACAGCCGTTCGGCCTGCTGCTGCACGTAGCCGACGATCTCCTCGCTCTTGGCGGTGATGGTCGAGCCGAAGCTGCCGCTGGCGGCGAACACCGAACGCTCGACGTCGGCCGAGGTCGACTTGATCTTGGCGCTGACCTCGTTGGACATCGCCACCAAGGTGGCCTGGGCCGCCGAGGCACTGACCTGGATGTGGTCGGTGGTGTTGGCGGTCACAGCCGACAGCGTCTGCTCGATCTCGGCAGAGAGCGCCTTGATCTGGCTGGCGGCATCGACCGAGCTGGTGGTCAGCGTTGACTGCACCTGGCGGGCGCTGTCGAGGATGGTCGAGGCGGTCGCGGCACCGACGCTGGTCAGCGTGCGCTCGACATCGATCGCCAGCGACTTGACGTGGTTGGCGGCTTCGCCCGACGCGGTGGCCAGCGAGGTCTGGGCCTCACGGGCACTCGCCACGATCGAGTCGGCGGTGCTGCGGCCGGCAGCCACCAGCGTGCGCTCGACATCGGCGGCGATCGAGCGGACCTGATCGGCCGACTCGGTCGAAGTCGACACCAGGGTGGTCTGGACTTCGCGCGCACTGGCCAGCAGCGTGCCGGCGGTTGCGCTGCCAGCGGCGGTCAGCGTGCGCTCGATGTCGCTGGCCAGCGATTTCACCTGGTTGGCGGCTTCGGTCGAGGTCGCCACCAGGGTGTTCTGCGCTTCACGCGCACCGGCCACGATGGTCTCGATGGTGTTGGCGCCCGAAGCGGACAGCCGGCGTTCGACGTCGGCGGTGAGGGTCGTGACCTGGTTGGCCGCTTCCGACGACGCCGCGACCAGCGTGCGCTGGATGTCGTCGCTGAGCGATTTGACCTTGTCGGAGGCTTCTTCCGAGGCCGACACCAGGGTGGACTGCGCCGACCGGGCGCCGCTGAGCACGGCTTCGGCGGTGGCGTTGCCGGCCGCATACAGCGTGCGTTCGATGTCGGTCGACAGCGAGCGGATCTGGCCGGTGACTTCGGACGAAGCCGACACCAGCGTGGCGTGAGCCTCGCGGGCGCTCGCCAGCACCGAGGCCGAGGTAGTATCGCCGGCACCGGTGAGGGTGCGTTCGATGTCGACGGCGAGCGACTTCACCTGATTGGCGACGTCGGCCGAGGTGGTGGTGAGGGCGGTCTGGGCCTCGCGAGCGCTGCTCAGGACCGACGCGGCGGTGCTGCCGCCGGCTTCGGTCAGGCTGCGCTCGATCTCCGAGGCGAGCGACTTCACCTGGGTGGCGACTTCGGTCGAGGTCGAGGTCAGCGTGCTCTGCGCTTCGCGCGCGCTGCCGAGCAGCGACGCAGCCGCATGGCCGCCGACTTCGCTGAGGGTGCGCTCGATGTCGGACGCCAGCGACTTCACCTGAGTGGTGACGTCGGTGGAGGTCGCGACCAGCGTGGTCTGGGCCTCGCGGGCGCCGGCCAGCACGGTAGCGACGGTGGCGGTGCCGGCAGCCGACAGCGTGCGTTCGATGTCGTCCGACAGCGAGCGGAACTGCATCGCGGCTTCACTCGACACCATGGTCAGCTTGGCCTGGGCTTCGGTGGCGCTCGACACGACGGTGGCGGCCGCGGTGGTGCCGACCGTGGTGAGGGCGCGTTCGATCTCCGCCGAGGTGACCTGAAGCTGAGCGCCGACATCGTTCGACACCGACAGCATCGAGTCGCGTGCCGACTGGGTGCTGCTGCGGATGGTGTCGCTGGTGCTGACCACCAGATGGGTGAGGGTGCGTTCGGCGTCGGCGACGTTGGTCTTGATGCCCTGCGACAGCTCTTCGGCACGCGCCATCAGCATCTCGCTGGCCTCGCGGCCGCTGCTCTCGAACCGGCCGGCGACCGCTTCGATGCGCGAGCCGAGCAGGTCTTCGAACTGCGACACGCGGAGGTCGACGTCGTTGATCACCGCAGTGACGCGGTTCTCCAGGCCGTCGTGGATCTCCTGGAAGCGTGCGCTGACGGTGGTGCTGAGATTGGCGGTGCGGCTGTCGATGGTCTCGGTGACCGCGCCGATGCGGCGGTCGATCGCGTCGATCGCCTGGGCGGTGCCGTCGGTGAGCGAGTGGGTAAGGTGGGTGAGCCGGGAGTCGATCGCTTCGATCGCCTGCACGGTCCCGGTCGACAGCGTGGTGGTAAGCGTGGTGATGCGGTCGTCGATCACTTCGACGGCGTTCGCTGCGCCGGTCGAGAGCGTCGTGGTCAGCGTCGCGATGCGGCCGTCGATGATGTCCGCCGCGCTCGAGGTGCCGGTCGACAGCGTGGTGCTGAGCTGCACGATCCGCGAGTCGATCGCTTCCACCGCGTTGGCGGCGCCGGTCGACAGCGTAGAGGCGAGCTTCTCGATGCGGCCGTCGATGTTGCCGGTGACGGCTTCGGTCCGGGTATCGAGGATGCGTTCGAGCGAGTTGAGGTGATTGCCGACGGTGTCGTCGAGTGACTTGAGGCGGTTGTCGATCGTGCCGTCGAGGCTGCCGACGCGGGTGTCGAACAGGCTTTCGAACTGATGCAGACGGTCGTCCAGCCGCGCGGTGATTTCGCCGGAGCTGCTCGCGACGCGCTGATCGAAATTGTCGACGTAGGTCTTCAGGGTCTCGTTGATGTCCTGGGTACGCTGGCCCATCCGCTCGACGATCTCGCCGCCGAACGTCTTCACAGTACGGTCGAATTCGGAGATGTGGCGGGTGATCAGTGCGCCGAGCGTGCCGCTGTCGCGCGCGAACTTCTCGGCGAGCTCGGTGCCCTGCTGCTTCACCAGGTCGTCGAACGCGCTCATTTGGATGCTGAGCGTGTCGTGGGTCGCTTCGGTCTGGCTCACCACCTTGGCGACCAGCGTGTTGACGGTTACGTCGAGCGCTTCGCTCGCCTTGTCGCCGCTGGTCAGGATCTGATCGGCGAGGCGATGGCCGGCGTCGTCGATCTTGTTGACCAGATCGGTGCTGCGCAGCTCGAGTTCGAGCAGCAGCGAGTCGCCGGAGTTCTTCAGCGAATCCTGCACCTGCTCGGTGCGCTCGGAAATGCCGTCGATGATGGTCGAGGAGCGCTGCTCGAAATCGGTGGTGATGCGGTCGAGCCGCTCGTTCATCATGTCGTGGACGCGATCGGCGAGTTCGACGAACTCGGCGTGCACGTGGCCGGTCTTGAAGTTCAGGCTGGTGGTCAGCCGCTCGCTGGCGTCGAGCACCGCGCGGGTGGTCTCGGCGCTGGCTTCTTCGAGGCGGTCGAGCAGTTCGCCGCCGCGCTCACCGAGCGCCAGAATCATGTTGTCGCCGGCGTGGCTGAGGGCGCTAGTGATGTGGGCGCCGCGCTCTTCCAGCGCGCTGGTGATGCTCTTGGCGACTTCGTCGACGCGGCTGGCGATTGCGTCGGAGATCAGCGCGATGTCGTGGCGGAGGTCGATCTGCACGCCGGAAATGGCGCTGCGAACCTGCTCGGCCTGACCGACCAAATTGTCGCGCTGATGCGCGATGTCCTGCAGCAGCGCGCGAATGCGGACTTCGTTGTCCGAATAGGCGCGCTCAAGCGCCGACACTTCGTTGGCGACCAGCGCTTCCAGTTCGCTGGCGCGCGCAATCGCACGCTCGACGCCGTCGCCCATCGCGGCGACCTCGCGGCGGATCGCCTGACCGACGGTTACCACCGAGTCGCTGGCGGCGATTTCAGGTTCGGAAAAGCGGATCGCGACCTGCGCCATCGACTGCGCGATCATCCGCAGTTCCTGGCCGCGCCACGCGAGGCTGGCGAGGAAGTAGAACAGCATCACCGGGGCGAAGAACAGCGCGGCGAGGCCGGCGAGCGCCAGCGTTCCGCCGCTGCCCTGGCCGACCAGCGCCTGCAGGGCGGGCAGGAAGCTGACGGTCAGAATGATGCCGCCGAACACCCAGACGCCGGCGAAAATGGTGGCGAGCGTATAGACGTTACGGGTGGTGCGACCCTTCTGCAGCGACTGCAGCAGCTGGCCGATGGTTTCGCGGTCGTCGTTGGCGGGGCGGCTGGCGAAGCTGCGCTCGGCGGCCGGCTCGAAGCTCGGCGTCGGCGGCGTGATCCGCGGCTCCCCGGCCAGCTCCGTCAGCTCGGAGAAGCTGGGCTCGGGGTTGTCCGAATTTGGCACACTTTCCTTTGGCCCGGCGGCCTGATCGTCACCGGCCGGAGGCGCATCGGGGATATTCAGGGCTTCCTGAATCGCCGACAGCGCGACTTCGGTCGGATCTTTGATCTTCTTAGGATTGTTCGCCATCTTGATTTACGCCCTTGTTACGCATCCGGGGACGTCGGTTCAGTGGAGACCGCAGAAAGGCCCCTCGGTGCTCCCCCAGCACGGCGAAGTTGAACCCCATTCCCACCGCGCTTTTGTCCGCCACTTCCTGAAACATCCTATTGGCTGGATCGCGCGAATGAAATGGTTTGGATTAAGACTTTCTTAATCATCGTTAACGGCATACCCGGCTAAGCCCTTCGGAGGACGTAAAAATCCTACCGGCCCGAGCGGTAACGGTGGCATTTTAGCGACATCATCGCGGCAACTCGGCGACGTTGTGCCAAAACGGTGCGGCTGCACCTGCAAGGATGCGTTAACTAGACTCGTGGTTCGCTTCTCGGCCTGGATTGCCGAGATGTGGAAAACCGCAATTCTGTGCCGAGGTGAACGTGCCGATACAGGTCGAACGGATCGAATGGATGCCATCGCCGCCGCTGGTTCCGGACTTCGAGCCGATCGATGACGCGCATCTTTATAAGATGACGCTAGGCGACGCCGCGCTCGAGCGCGAAGTGCTGCTGCTGTTCACCGCGCAGGCGGCGAGCCTGATGGCGCTGCTCGCCTCCTGGCCGGCCGACGCCGCCGCGCTCGCGCATACGTTGAAGGGCTCGGCCCGCGCGATCGGGGCGTTCGCCGTGGCGGAAGCCGCCGCGAGCCTCGAGGACGCCTTGCGCCGGGGCGAGGATGCGGCGGAACCGCTCGCCGTATTGGAAGCTGCGGTCGATCATGCCCGGGCCGCGATCGACGACCGCTTCAACCCGACTCGTCCTGGCTTTTGAAAGGCGTAACGGCTGGCGGAACGTCGGCCGAGACGCTATAGGACTGGCGCGTCAGCCCATAATTCATAAAACGAGCAAAGCGTCCGACGAGCAATCATGGCCAAGATTAACTTCGTTGATCACACCGGTGAAACCCGCACTGTCGAAGTCGAAGAAGGCGCGACGGTGATGGAAGCGGCGATCCGCAATGCCATCCCTGGCGTTGAGGCAGAATGCGGCGGCGCCTGCGCCTGCGCGACCTGCCACGTCTATGTCGACGAAGCCTGGCGCGAGAAGGTCGGCGGCCCGTCGCCGATGGAAGAAGACATGCTCGACTTCGGCTACGACGTGCGCCCTAACTCGCGGCTGTCGTGCCAGATCAAGGTCTCGAACGAACTCGACGGGCTGATCGTCACCACGCCCGAACGCCAAGCCTGATTTCCGCTATTGCTATCGGAGGCGTGTCGCGCGGTCTGCTGCGCGACAGTCTCTCGTATGAGTTTGTTTCTCAGAACTAAGCCTGCCGCGCTCAGCGCGGCGGCTGTCCGGTTCGTTGGGCGCGCGCAGCCGCCATTCGTCTCGGCCGATTCAAAGCTCAGCAGCAGCGCAGCTGATATCAATCGTGTTCGATGCCGCGGCGCCACCACGGCCCGAGATTGGTGATGATCTGTTCGGTTAGCGGCGTCGGCTTGCGGCTGCTCTCGTCGACCAGCACGGTTACGGCGCGCGCCGAGGCGACGCAGACGCCCTCGGAAAACACCACCTGATCGAAATGCGTCGACGTGCGCCCGAGCTTCACCAAGCCGAGCCCGAGCTCGATCTTGCCCGGCCAGTGCAGTTCGCTGCGAAAGTGAATATCCAGCCGCACCAGCACCCAAGATAGTCCCGGCGGGATCAGTCCGGCGTTCGGATCCTTCATCAGCGTGACCCGGCCGGTCTCGAAATAACTGGCGTAAACCGCGTTGTTGACGTGGTTATTTGGGTCGAGGTCGGCGAAGCGGACGTTGTCAGCGAGACGGAAGGGGAAATCAGCGAGCTGCGGCAGCGCGTGGTCACGAGATCGTGCGGTCAAGGGCCATTCTCCGGGCTTTTTAGAACCATTGAACGCAAAACTTGCGCTAGAACAAGATACCAATATCCATTTATGTCTTTTCTCCCCTGCCGGCCTTGGTTAGACAGGCCGCGACCGGACCGCCCGCGTCCGAACATCTTCAACTGACAAAGAAAACAAAGATGACCGAAACGATCAAAACCGATGTGCTGATTGTTGGCGCGGGTCCGTGCGGACTGTTCGCCGTGTTCGAGCTGGGCCTGCTGGACGTCAAAGCGCATCTCGTCGACATTCTCGACAAGGTCGGCGGCCAGTGTGCCGAGCTCTATCCGGAGAAGCCGATCTACGACATTCCCGGCATTCCGATGGTGACCGGCCACGGCCTCACCGAAGCGCTGATGGAGCAGATCAAGCCGTTCAACCCGACCTTCCATCTCAGCGAGATGGTCGAAAACGTCGAGAAGATCGGAGACCCCGGGTTCCGCGTCACCACTAACGCCGGAAAGGTGTTCGAATGCACCGTGCTGGTGGTCGCGGCCGGCGGCGGCTCATTCCTGCCGAAGCGTCCGCCCGTGCCGGGCGTCGAAGCTTATGAGGGCACTTCGGTGCACTACGCCGTGCGCAAGATGGAAGACTTCCGCGGCAAGGATATCCTGATCGTCGGCGGTGGTGACTCCGCGCTCGACTGGACGCTGAACCTCAACCCGATCGCCAAGAGCATGACGCTGGTACATCGCCGCGATGACTTCCGCGGCGCGCCGCATTCGGTGGAGCAGATGCGTCAGCTCGTCGCCAGCGGTAAGCTCGATCTCAGGATCGGCCAGATCACCGAGCTGCAGGGCGACAACGGCCAACTCACCGGCGCGACCGTGAAGCTGAACGACAACACCGTGTCGCAGATCAAGTGCGACGCGATGCTGCCGTTCTTCGGCCTGACAATGAAGCTCGGCCCGGTTGCAAATTGGGGCCTGGATCTGGAGAACAACCTGATCCCGGTCGATACCGGCACGTTCGAAACCAACGTCCCAGGTATCTTCGCGATCGGCGACATCAACACCTATCCGGGCAAGCTGAAGCTGATCCTCTCGGGCTTCCATGAGGGGGCGCTGATGGCGCAGAAGGCCGTCAAGTACGTCTATCCGGACAAGCGCGTGGTGTTCCAGTACACCACCTCGTCCACCAATCTGCAGAAGAAGCTGGGCGTGAACTAAGAACGCCGACTTATTTGATCCTTGAAGAGCGCGCCCGGTGGGCGCGCTCTTTTGTTTTGAGGCTATCCCGCGTAGGTCACGTCAAAGTGACGCCGGGGTGCGCTGGACTTGCCTGAGCGATGGGCGTCAAGAAAGACTTCTCGTTCAAGTCTTTCCGAGCTGCTGATCCCGGCAATGAAGTTCGCTCTGTCCCATCGCCACAAGCGTATCCTGATCATCGCATCCACGCGATCGCGGCGGCGGGCGATCTTTCTGCTCGGTGGCGTCGTGGTCGGCGCCGCGGCGGCAGTGTTGGCGCAGCTTGCCGATTGGGCGCAGCTTGTCTTTGCCGACCTGCTCGGCCACTCGCGTTACCTGCCGTTTGTGGTGACGCCGCTCGGCTTTCTGCTGTCGGTGTATCTGACCAACCGTTTTTTCCAGAATGCGCAGGGCAGCGGCATTCCGCAGGCGATCGCGGCGCGCCGTCTCACCGACCAGACCGCGCGGGCCAAGCTGGTGTCGCTGCGGATCGCAATCGGCAAATTCCTGCTGACGCTGTTCGGCCTTCTGGTCGGTGCTTCGGTGGGCCGCGAGGGGCCAACCGTGCAGATCGGTGCCTCGATCATGTTCGCGCTCGGCCGCTTCTCGCCGCGCCGCCAGCCCGGGCTGATCCTGGCCGGCGCCTCGGCCGGCGTCGCCGCGGCATTTAACACGCCGCTGGCGGGCATCATCTTCGGCATCGAAGAAATGAGCCGCTCGTTCGAAACGCGATCGAGCACGCTGATTATTGCGGCGGTGGTGGCGGCTGGCCTGACGTCGATCGCTCTGCTCGGCAACTACACGTATTTCGGCACCAGCGCGATGGGACTGCGCGGCGGCATCGATTGGCTGGCCATTCCCGCGTGCGGCATCGTCGGCGGAGCGGCCGGCGGCCTGTTCATCCGATGTGTTGTGGCAGCCGGCGCCAGCACGGCGTTCAATCGCCGTCCGTTGATCGTGGCGCTGCTCTGCGGCCTGGCTGTTGCGGTCTGCGGTTTCGTCTCCGGCGATACGATCTACGGCACCGGCTACAGCCAGGTGAAGACGGCGCTGGAGAGCGGCACGGCGCTGCCTGAGGATTTCGGCGTGCTGAAACTCTTTGCGACGACGCTGTCCTCCGTCAGCGGGTTGCCTGGCGGCATCTTCTCGCCCTCGCTCGCCGTCGGCGCCGGGCTTGGCAGCAACGTCGCGACGTTGTTTCCGGCAACGCCAATTGCGGCGATCATGCTGCTCGGAATGGTGGCTTATTTCTCCGGCGTTGTGCAGGCGCCGATCACAGCCTTCGTCATCGTGATCGAGATGACCGACAACCACGCGATGGTGATCCCTCTGATGGCCGCCGCCCTGATCGCCTACGCGACCTCACGGCTGATCGCCGAGGAAGGAATCTACCACGCGCTCGCCAAGCGTTTTGTGCAGCCTGCAGCGAAATAGTCTGATGTGACCGAAGACGCTGCGACTTACTTTGCGATTAGCAGCTTGGCTGCCCTTAAGGGGGCGAGCCTGAGCAGCAACCAGTATAGTTTCAAGCGCGAGATTCCCGGCGCATCGTGGGGTAGGCGCAACAGATTGAGCACTGCCGCCTGCGCGAATTTGCGCTCGCCGGCCGTCAGGGTGCGAAGCTGCGAGGCGATCGCGTCCAGATCAATCGCCGAACGGGGGATGCGGGCTGCGGCGGCCGGGTCGGCGAGCTCCAGCATTCGGAACAGCCGCGAACTGTCGCGCTCGAACGGGCCGGGGCTTGCATCATACCACTCTGGCGGTGCGGCGAGCGCGGCCGAGGGGTCGGGCTGCCCGGCTTGGCGTGCGGCGGCGGCGAGCTTGGCGAGGCGGGCGGAGTAGATCTGGCGCAGCTGTCGCGTGCGGGTGACGCTTCCGCCGTGTTCGCGGTAGCGGATCAGGAGTTCCGGAAGGATCGCGAGCTCGCCGATATCAGCGAGTCGGAGCCAGAAATCGTAATCCTCGCCGGCCTCGAAGGCGGCGTGGTAGCCGCCGACTCGGCGCGCCGCTTCGGCGCGGAACATGACAGTCGGATGGATGAACGGGCTCTTCTTCATCAGCGTCGCCCGTAGATCGTTCGGGTTCGGGCGCATCTCGCGTCCCTTCGGGTGGCCGTTCTCGTCGATGATGGTGGCCCAGCCGCCGAGCAGCACGACATCGGGGTGGGCTGCCATATAATCCACCTGCCGGGCCAGCCGCTCAGGCAGAGCGATGTCGTCGGCGTCCAGCCTGGCGATCAAGGGGGCGCGTGCCGCGTACAATCCGCGATTGAGGCCAGCCACCAGACCATCGCGGTGCTGGGTGAGCACGGCAATGCGCGGGTCGGCTGCAGCCGCGTCAGCCAGAATTGTGGGGGTCGCATCGGCGGAGCCATCGTCGATCACCAACAGCTCGAAATCGCGGAAAGTCTGATTTTGAACGCTGTGGATCGCCTCGGTGACCCAGCGTTCGCCGTCGCGCACCGGCATGATCACCGAGACTTTGGGCTGCTCCGGCGGCACGCCATCCCTCATTGCTGTTCCGCCCTGGAAGGCGGGCGGCGAGGAACTTAGACTGCGGGCGGGCTGGCAATGCAAGCGGCCGGCATTGACGCTGCAAAGCCGGACCCGCTAGACCCGCCGGTCAGCGGCCGAGGGGCCGATCTCGGAAAAGACGGACAGCACCTTGGATCAGACCGCCGACCGGCACGATCAGCCCTGGCTGTGGATGGACGTCTCGACCAGTGCGCGGGCGCGCTCCGGCCAGATGAACGGCACCCTCCGGGTTGAACAAAGTTACATCCGCGCATTGTCGGCCGAGATGGCTCCAGCGCTGCGGTTCTGCCGCTACGACCCGCTCCGTAACGACTACGTTGCTGTCGCGACTCCGCCCGACCTGAGCGGCAAGCCGGTCGCCGGCAAGGCCAAGTCGAAGCAGGCGAGCGGGATCGCCGCCGTCCTCAAGCCGATCGGCAAGTCCGTTGAACGCACCGTCAAGACCGCAGTCCGCGGCGCGACGGCGTCGCTGCTCCGCAAGACCAGCCAGGCTGAGGCGCTGCCGAAACTTGGAGGGGACGGCCTCGGCGAGGTGCTTTTTCTCGCTGGTGAGAACTGGTCGCGGGTCGACTTTGCCACGGTTGCCCGGATGCGCCGCGAGCGCGGCACCAAAGTGGCGGCGCTGTGCCAGGACTTCATCCCAGCCGTCGCGCCGCAGTTCTTCGCCGGCGGCGATTTCGTCACCAAGTTCGACGCCTACGCGCAGTTCCTGATCAAGGAAGCCGACTTGATCGTCTCGATCTCGGAGGCGACCAAACGCGATATTCTCGGCTACGCTCAACGCCACGGTGGGATGCGCGGCGCTGTCGAAATCGTGCATCTCGGCGCTGACATTCCTGCACCGCAGACGGCGCGGCGACCCGAAGCGCTGACCGATACGCAGGCCGCGCGCTTCGTCATCAGCGTCTCGACCATTCAATCGCGCAAGAATTTTGATCTATTATACCACCTCTGGCACAGGCTCACCGAGCAGAACACGCCCGACCTGCCGACGCTGGTGATCGTTGGTCAGCCGGGGTTCGGCAGCAGTGATCTGTTGTGGCAGATCGCCAATGATCCGGTGACTGCCAGCTCGATCCTGCATCTGCCGCGCGCCGGCGACGATGAGCTGGCGTGGCTGTATCAGCACTGCCTGTTCACGCTGTACCCGTCGTTCTATGAGGGGTGGGGGTTGCCGGTATCTGAAAGCCTCGCCTTCGGCAAATACTGCCTGGCCTCCGATGCCTCGTCACTGCCGGAAGCCGGCGCAGGCCTTGCGCGTCACCTTGATCCGCTTGATTTCGCTGCTTGGCGAGCCGCCGTCCTTGACCTGATCGCGGCGCCTGAGCAACTTGCCCACCACGAAGCCGCGATCCGCGCCCGTTATCGTCCAGTGACCTGGGCCCAATCGGGAAAGCGACTCGCCGACGTGCTACGCGGCCTGGCCGCGACGGGGTCCACCGCCCACCCCAGATAGAGGTCTTATGGTGTCAGTTGTCGCCCATTCGTCACCGTCCCATTCGGTGTTTGACCGGAGCCGTGCCTGGCTATTGGCGGTGAAAGCGCCCGAGCGGTTATTCGTGCTGGTGATGTGCCTAATGTATGTGATGCACAACATCTGGCTGGCCCGCACCATCTTGTGGTTCTTGGTGCTTCCGACCCTGCTGATCACCGCCCTGCCGCTGCGCAATCTGACGCCGATCATCAAATCCGGTGTTTTTCTCGCCTCGGCTGCTTTCCTCGGCGTCATCATCGCCACGTCGTTGTTCGGTGATGGCGTATCAGGATCGCTGCTGTGGAAGAACATCCGTTACGTCGCAGCGGTGCTGGTGTTCATCACCATCGTGGCTCATCTCGCTAGCCGCGATGGCGATTTTCTTCGCCTGCTGTTCCTGTGGCTTGCGCCCGTGGCTGCGCTGGCCGCGATCCGCGACGTCGGCACGTTTAGCCATTGGTCGGTGACGGAGATGCTGACGGTGCGGTTGCAGGGCACCAAGGGGCTCAGCCTGTACTACAATTCCAACGTCGTCGGCCTGATGTACGCGATGCCGTGTGTCGGCGCGGTGGCGATGATGGCAACCCGCCGTCTGCGATCCTGGCAATTTGTGTTGCTGTTTGTTTCTGCGCTGGTGCTTCTCGCAGCGGTGCTGCTGTCGGGCAGTCGAGGTTCGCTGATGGCCGCGCTGGGTGGCATCGGAGTGGCGGTGCTGCTCGCAGCCAATTGGCGGATCGCGGTGGCGGTTGCGGGGTTGCTGGCGATCGCGGCGGTCGCTGCCCTGCTGACGCCGCTTGCCGGTGAATTGGTGCAGCGGAAGGACAGTCTGCGGTTCGAGCTGTGGCCGGTGTATCTGCACATGGTCACATTGAAGCCGTGGCTCGGCTATGGACTTGCGTTCGACACCAGGGTCATCCTGCCGAATGGCATAGAGGTGATGAACGGCCACAATATCTTCATGTGCGCGGCGGTCCGCGGCGGTGTTATCGCGGCGCTGGCGTTGGCGGCAGTGGTCCTGGCCGCTGCGGCGAGCGGATGGCGGGCATTTCGCAAGTCCGGCGAAGTGACCGCGCTGGCGCTACTCGCATCCTGCCTGGCAGCGAGCGCTGTCGACTACGAGATCATTCCGAGCGATCTCAACTATCTCTATATCCTGTTCTGGCTGCCGGTTGCGATCTGCCTCGGCGCGGCCTTGGCGACACTACGGGTTCCCGCTCAGCGACCTGCTACGCCGCCGGCTGACATCGCTGTGTCATAGAATCGATCGCGAACCGCCGCGCTCTGCTCACTGGATTGCCGGATCGATCCGCCATATTGTCGTCCCATCGCGGTGTTTCAGGTGTTGCTATGATCACACATCGACCGACTACACATCGACCGATCCGATTAGTCGCGCAGGCCGCTGTCGCGGCTTTCGCGCTGTTGCTATCCGCGGCCGCCCCGTCGGTTGCCGCGGAACCGACCGCCGCCGGCCTCTGGCAACGCACTGACACCGGCAAGCCCGGCGGCAAGCCGGTGGTCTGGGTGCTGATGCTCGATCGCGGCAACAACATGTATGAGGGGGTCGTCGCCAAGAGCTTTCCGCAGGCCGGACAGCCCAACCTGACGATCTGCGAAGAGTGTGAGGACGATCGCAAGAACCAGCCCATCCTCGGCATCTCGCTGATCCGCGACATGAAGCGGAAGGGCCGTGTCTATGAGAACGGCAACATCCTCGATCCGCGCAACGGCGACGTGTGGAAGGCGATGCTGACGGTCAGCCCCGATGGTCAGACCCTGACGCTGCGCGGCTATCTGATGACGCCGGCGCTCGGCAAGGACGAAGATTGGTTCCGGCTGCCCGACACCGCGATCTCCCAGCTCGATCCGGAGATCGTCACCAAGTTCATGCCAGAGCAGGCAGCCATGCAGGCAGCCCAAGCCGGCAAGCCGCCGGTGGCTGCGCCTGGAACGGCCGGCAAGGCCAAGGCTCCGCCGGCCCCGGCCCCGAAGGGCGGCGCGATGGCGCCGGCGAAGTAGCGCTCACTTCCTGAAATCGGACGGTCAGAGATTCTCAAGCTTGCAAAGAGCGCTCTCCGCGGAGGGCGCTCTTTTCATTTGCCGGAGGCGGAGCCTCGTCGAGTCTGACCGCTCTCGTTCCAGAAGCGGTTCGACCAAACGATGCCTACTCAGCGCGCTGAGGAATGACGCCGGGCGGCGGGGGCAGCGGCGGGCGG